>PUOB01000060.1 GCA_003551985.1 Desulfobacteraceae bacterium
ACCTTTGGCGCCTCGGAAGGGAACCCGGCATACCTGGAGATCTGCGGGTCCATCGCAATGGGGGAAAAACCGGAAGCAACCGTTTCTTCGGGCACGGCCGCCCGAATCGCCACCGGCGGCATGATTCCCAGGGGCGCGGACGCGGTCATGATGATCGAACACACCTCCGAAATAGACGAGACCACCATCGAGGTATACAAGCGGATCGCACCGGGGACGCATGTCATCGGAAAAGACGAGGATATCAAAAAAAACACCCGGCTCCTTGAGGCGGGGGTGCGGATCGGTTCCCGGGAAGCCGGTGTCATCGCCGCCATGGGGAGAACCGAGGTCAAGGCCTATAAAAAGCCCGTCATCGGCATCATATCCACCGGCGACGAAGTGGTCCCTGCGGACAGCGTTCCTGAGACGGGATGCATACGGGACATCAACACCTATACCCTGTCGGCCGCAATTGACGCATGCGGGGCCGCGCCGAAATCATACGGCATTGTGGCGGACCGGTTCGCCCCCCTGTACGCCTTGACGGAAAAAGCCCTGGACGCGTGCGACATGGTGATCCTGTCCGGCGGCAGCTCCGTTGGCACAAGGGATTTGACCATCGAAGTGATCGAGGCGCTTCCGGATTCGTCAATTTTAGTCCACGGGCTGCCGGTCCGGCCCGGCAAGCCGACCATTCTGGCCCGAACGGGCATCAAACCGGTCTGGGGGCTGCCCGGGCACGTGGCTTCCGCCATGGTGATATTCGATATTTTTGTAAAGCCCTGCATTCTGCACATCGGCGGCAGCACGGCGGCAGCGCAAAGGCATTTTTCGATTCCGGCCACCCTGACCCGAAACCTCGCTTCGGCCCAGGGGCGCATCGACTACGTCCGGGTGCGGATCATCGAAAAAGACGGCGCCTATCTGGCCGAGCCGGTTCTGGGCCCGTCCGGCTTGATCCGGCCCATGCTTGACGCCGACGGGCTGATCAAAATCGACATGAACACCGAGGGGTTGGAAAAAGGGGCGAATGTCCGGGTGATGCCGTTTGACGAATAATCAATGTCACCTTGAATTTTCACGGTGCGTCATTATTGTTGGGATTATCAAAAAAACCAAACACCAATAAACGGATACCAAATGACTACTCCGCGTAATATATACCTTCAAATGCACACCCTTGAAGATGCCCGAGCGGCAATGTTCAACGCTTTCGGGGAAATCGGGAAACAGCTTGCCACCCAGCGCGTTGCCGCTCCGGATGCCGTGGGCCGCGTCCTGGCGGCGTCTGTTTTTGCCAGGCTTTCATCGCCGGCGTTTCACGGGGCGGCCATGGACGGCGTGGCCGTTAAGGCGGAAGCCACGTACGGCGCAAGCGAATCAAGCCCGAAAACGCTCCGTACCGGCACTGATGCGATTCCCATCAACACCGGCCATGCCATGCCCGACGGCTTCAATGCGGTCATCATGATCGAGCATATTATCACGGTTGACGATGAGACCATTGAAATCGAGGCCCCGGCATTTCCCTGGCAGAATGTCCGGCGGATGGGGGAGGACATCGTGGCCACCGAACTGTTGTTTCCCCGGCACCACGAGGTTACCCCTTACTGCCTGGGCGCCCTTCTGGCCGGGGGGATTTCGGCGGTCACCGTCATTCGGAAGCCGAAAGTGCTCATTATACCGACCGGCGCCGAGTTGATCGCCCATGCCGAAGCGGCGGCGGAAGGACTCGACAAAGGCCGGATTGTGGAATCAAACAGCCACGTCCTGGGAAAGACGCTCGAATCCATCGGTGCAGAGGCCGTTCGCCACGATATTATCCCGGATGATCTTGAGGCGATTCGAAAAACCGTTCTGCGGTATACCCGCCCGGAAAGCGGCGGATTTGACATGGTGCTGATTTTAGGGGGGTCGTCGGCCGGCAGCGAGGATTATGCCCGGGCGGTCATCGCCGATACAGGGGAAATCCTCGTTCACGGCGTGACAATTATGCCCGGGAAGCCGACCATTATCGGAAGGGTTGAAGGCGTACCGGTTTTCGGGGTGCCGGGGTACCCCGTGTCCGCGATTATCTGCTTTGAGCAGTTCATCGGGCCGCTTGTCGCCGCAATGCTCAACAAGCCGGCGCCCGAAGCGGAAACCATCCCCGTGCTCCCCACGAAAAAGCTGGCCTCCAGGCTCGGCATGGAAGAGTTTCTGCGGGTCAAGCTCGGCCGCGTGGAAGACCGGGTCGTGGCCACGCCGCTTCCCCGTGGGGCCGGGACGATCACGTCCATCACCGAGGCCGACGGCATCATCCGCATTCCGGCGGATATCGAGGGAATCCGCGAAAACGAAGCCGTCTCCGCCCGGCTGCTCAAACCGAAGCACGCCATTGAGGATACCATCGTCGCGGTCGGCAGCCACGACAACACCCTTGATATCCTGGCCGACATGGTCCGCGCAAAAAGCCACCGGTACAGTCTCTCATCGAGCCACGTGGGGTCCATGGGCGGATTGGCAGCGGTCCGGAAAAACCTGTGCCACATTGCGGGCACGCACCTTCTCGACACCACGGACGGATCCTACAACATCTCTTACATCCGGAAATACCTGCCGGAGACGCCCGTTCACCTGGTCCACCTGGTACGGCGCGAGCAGGGGCTCATCATACCCCCCGGCAATCCGAAGCAGATAAAAGGCATACAGGATTTGACCCGTGAGGATATCGTATTCATCAACCGCCAGGCCGGATCCGGAACCCGGGTGTTGCTGGACTACCACATGAAAAAAGCGGAAATTGATGCCCACGATATAAACGGCTATGAAAACGAGGAGTTCACCCACATGGCCGTTGCGGTGGCCGTGCTGGGGGAAACGGCCGATACGGGACTGGGCATTAAAGCCGCGGCCACGGCGCTGGGTCTTGATTTCATTCCCGTTGCCACCGAATCCTATGATATCGTGATACCGGAAAAATTCGTTGATACCCCGCAGGTAAAAATGCTCCTGGAAATTGTCGCCTCGGCCGAATTCACGGCGAAGGTCGGGGAATTAGGGGGATATCACACGGAAAATACAGGCAAACACATATGGAAGGGACCGTGATGCCGTTTGACGTGATCGA
>PUOB01000176.1 GCA_003551985.1 Desulfobacteraceae bacterium
GGCGTTGGGATAGATTATTGGAACCTTTTGGTTATAGCGGCGGTTATCGGTTTCGGCGGAGCGTTCATCTCCCTTGCCATATCCAAGTGGATGGCGAAACGGATGACCGGTGCCAAAGTTATTGAAACGCCGAAAAACCAGGTGGAGTCCTGGCTGCTGGACACGGTTCGCAGGCAGGCGCAGGCCGCCGGTATCGATATGCCCGAGGTGGCTGTTTTCGAATCCCAGGCCCCCAATGCATTTGCGACCGGCATGAAGCGCAATAACGCGCTGGTGGCTGTCAGTACGGGCCTTTTGAGAAGCATGAACCAGGATGAAGTCGAGGCCGTGCTGGGACATGAAATCAGCCACGTGGCCAACGGTGACATGGTTACCCTTGCGCTTATACAGGGGGTCGTCAATACCTTTGTCATATTCCTCTCCCGAATCGTTGGGCATTTCGTGGACCGGGTGATCCTGAAGAATGAACATGGTCACGGCATAGGATTTTTTATCACCACGATAGCGGCCCAGATTGTTCTGGGTATCCTGGCGTCCACCATTGTGTTCTGGTTCAGCAGGCAGCGCGAATTTCGGGCGGATGCCGGCGGCAGTCAGCTTGCCGGTCGGGAAAAGATGATATCCGCCCTTGAGAAATTAAACCGAAGCGTGCCGGAACCGCTGCCCGACCAGATGAAATCGCTTGGCATCAGCGGGAAACAGGAAAAGAAGTCTTCCTGGAAGGACCTGTTCATGACCCATCCGCCGATTGAAGCCCGCATCGCCGCGCTCAAAAACGCCCGGGATTAATTACCCCCCGGCTGCTTCCGCCATCTTCGGTGCATCCACGCCCATTGTTCCGGATGGCGCCGGATGACGGCTTCATAAATATCCGAGCATTTCTGAATATTGGTGATCATATCCCGGTCCGGGTTTCCCGTGTCTTCAAGCTGAAGAGGCGGAAAAAACTCAAGTGCGTAAGTCATATCCGGTTTCATATACATGAATGCAGGGATCAGGGGGATCTCATACCTGGCGGCCAGCAGCACGGGGCCTATGGCCGTGTGCGCTTTTTTACCGAAAAAATCGACAAATACGCCCTTGACATCCGTGTCCTGGTCAATGAGAAAACCCAGTGAACAGCCCTTTTGAATGGCCCGGAGAATTTCCTTGGGCGATTTTCCCCTTGCAATATTCATGTATCCGGCCTGGTTTCGCGTATCCACGATTAATCGGTCCAGCCGGGGGTCGGATACCGGCGTTGCCACGACCGCTATCGGGTATCCCTTTGACGCCAGCCATGCGCCCATAAGCTCCCAGTTTCCCAGGTGAGCGGTCAAAAAGAGGGCTCCTTTTCCGGAGTCAAGGATGGATTTTGCATAATGAAAGTTTTTCGGGGTGACAATGGCGTCGAATCCTTTTTCCACATACAGCGGGATGCGGATGGCGTCGATACTTGCGGTCCCGAAATGCAGAAAAACGTTTTTGGCAATGGCATGGATTTCTTCCGGTGATTTTTCCCCTTCAAAAGCCGTTTTAAGGTTTTCTATGGTGCGCTGCCGCTGTTTCCTGCCGATCCGGTAATACAGAAGGGCCAGTTTCCTGCCGACGGCAATGCCCCATTGCCGTGGCACAGCGCGCACAAGCCATATCAGGCTGAAGAGCAGCCGGTAACGGATTGTTTTAGCGCCCCTTGTCTTGAATGGTGCTTTCTTTTTTTTCCGCTTGCGCGCCATGTCTTTCATGTTTCTCCTGGTTTTAGCCATGGATGAAGAGCAGCCTGCCGGCCAGGGCTGTAAAAACCACCCCGGCCAGGATGTTCATAACCTTCCGGGTCCTTTGCGACCGGTTGAGCCATTGCCCCACGGATCCCGCGGCGAAGGCCACCATGCCGAAGACAATAATGGTGGAAACGATAAACACAATGCCAAGTCCCATTATCTGGATGGCAAGCGGACCCCGGGCCGGGTCGGCGAAAGCCGGCAGAAAAGCCAGAAAAAAAATGGATACCTTGGGGTTGGTAATGTTCATGATGATGCCTCGCCTGTAGAGCTTCAGCAAGGGGATGCGCATCTTTTCCCCCGTTTCCATGCGGGTGGCCGATGTGCGGAACGCCTGCCACGCCAGATATAACAAATAACATGCGCCGACCAGCTTGAGAGCGGTAAACGCCGCTGCCGAGGTGTGGAATATTGCCGCTACCCCGAGGGCGACCGCCGTCGTGTGCACCACGAGGCCGGAACAGAGCCCGATCGTCACCGCAACGCCGGCCCTGGGGCCCTGGAGGGCCGATTGGGTCAGGACGAAGATGTTGTCGGGGCCCGGAGCTGCCGCCAGCAACAGGGAAGCCGCGAAAAACGATGCCAGGGTGTCAATGGGGAGCATGCTGCCCGACCTTTTTTGTGTGCTGTAATCTGCCGGTTTTTAGATCAAAAAGGATGTTTTGGCAATGGCGTACCCGCAGCCGCAGTTGCACATTCGTCATTTTTTCATTATCTTTTATTCAATGCCGGATCAACAATATATTGCCGGGTCGCTGTTGTCGGGTGAAATATCGGGTTGCCTATAGCGCTGTCTTTGGATAAGCAGTATTTTTCAAAATTTACTAAATACTTTATAATATTTTGTATTTTATAATAAAAAAATAAAGCAGGGGTCTTTTTTTTGTGTAGGCGCCTGGCCTGTTTTGTCGTTAGGCGTCTCCGTGGAAAATTAATGATTGATAAATCAATACGTTTGTGCGATTATGTCTCATTCATAATGGATACGTCCTTGACATGCAATGTCAAATGTTATAGTTAACGTAATCGTAAAATACGATTTTTTGAGTATATCCAGAACCGCATGGTGCAAGGTGATTCAAGGGGTCGTCTTTCTAAATCGTCTCCTGGTGCCCAATATGCCTGCCTCATCAGGTTTTAGCCTTGATTTGTGAGGCATCGGAGGCCATTAGGTAAGCGGTTAAAGCTGGCATGAGTTGTATTTTAAAACATCTAAACCCGGATAAAACTGATGGATAAAATTGTTGTAGAAGATGTGTGGAAGGTTTTCGGGCCGAGCCCTCAAAAGGCGATTGAAATGATGAGCAAAGGGCATACCAAGA
>PUOB01000006.1 GCA_003551985.1 Desulfobacteraceae bacterium
AGCAGGGGTGTCCCCACCTTGGGGACAAACGTGCGAAGACGTATGGTGTGCGGGGCGATATAGTTCAGTGCGGTTGCGGTTTGCAGGGCGTGATCGCGGCTCATGTCTTTCCCGCCGATACCGAGCATCACGTAGGTGTTGTTTTCGATGCCGGCCTTGTTCAACAGCATGCCCGCCCGGATCTGACATTCTCGGCCGGCGCCTTTCTTTATATCGGTCAAAACCTTGTCGTGCCCGCTTTCCAGGCCGACATGGATGCGGGTCAGGCCGGCGTCGGCCAGGCGCCGGAGATCTTGTTCGCCCTTTTCCAGGATATAAAATGCTGAGCCGTAAACGGTCAACCGCTTCACTTCCGGAAAAATCCGCCTTGCGGCCGAAAAGACCGCGGCAAGCGTATCCGTAGGCGCTGCAATGGTGTTGCCAGCCGGGAAAAAAATCGTCCGGACCGTGTCTGTGCAGGCTGCCTTTGCCGTTTCAAGATCTTCTATGATGTCATTGACCGGTCGTACCCGGTAACGGGGGCCTTTTTTGTAAACCATGCAGAAGGTACACCGGTTGTGCGGGCAGCCGACGGTTGCCTGGATCAGAAGGCTGCCGGCTTCGCTCGGCGGCCTGTAAATGGGTCCTTCGTAGCGCATCGCGGTTGTTTTCCTTCCGGGTCATCGCCAGCCTTGAGGCCGACGCTTTTAAACAGATCCTTGTTCAGCCGCAATCCCTGGCTGTTTCACCACTTCTGGATTTTCGTCCATGTTTTTCATGTCCACGGCCCCCCGGCCATAAAGCCATCCGTCTTTTTCCCGGGCTTCAAACGGCGGGAAACGCCATTGGTCGGACTCGGCCGGCACCACGTCGAGATGTCCGTTTAACAGCAGCGGCGGTGCCTGGCCGCTGCCCGGTATTCGGCATACCACGTTGGACCGGTTTTCGGCACTTTCAAAAAGCTCCGGTGCCAACCCCTCATCCCTTAGAATGTCCGCTATGTACTCGGCGGCCGGTTTTTCATTTCCGGGCGGATTGACGGTCTCAAAGCGAATCAGGGCCTTGAGATGTTCTATGGCTTCCTTGTGTACCTCATCCCAGTTGATCTGCTCCCATACCGCTTTTTTGAATGCCTGCGTCATATTCCCATCCTGACCGGTCTTTCAGGTGATTCTGCGGCGCCTCGATTTTCAAAACAAATCACAAAGGCGGGGTCTGCCTGCAGATCTTCATTCAGGAAATTTTACCGAATATCGGCGACCTTCCACCGGCCTTTTTGTTTTTTGAGTAAAAATGTGATGCGATCCCTTTTCCGGGCCGATTCATCAATGAGGGATTGCTCCCCGAAACCCACCACCGTATATTCCATGAGCACTTCCGCATTGTCCCCATCGATTTTTTCTTCAAGGAAAACCATGTTTTCCAGATCCAGCACCATGAGTGTAAATACCATCGCCTTGGCTCTTCGGGGGTTCAGAAAAGCATCTTCCACAGACGCTCTCGATTCGGCCAGCTCTCCGGCAGCCTCCTCAGAAAGCGCATCATCCTTCATCTTTTTTGCCGCATCCTTTACCTCTGCTATTCCTGCAAGCAGGTTTTCGACGACCATCCCCGGCGCCTGCGCCTTGCCCCAAGGGAAAAAAAATACAAGCAAACATATTACCACCCCCCCAATCAACCACTTTTTCATATCCTTGCCCCATTGATATAAATGTTTGAAAGTGGCACTGAATCACCCGGGTTCATGGAACCCCTGCAGCCAGGGTCTCTCCAGCCGGAAGAGCTGCACTCTATGCACGCCCGGTACCCAGCAATTGAACTCCCGGGGAGCTGGTCCATACAGCGGTCAAGTGGCAATGAACGGACACCCTTGCCTTTTTTAAAAATGATACAATATTCAAAAGATATCAAGTAAAATGGAGCACCACGTATCCGGACATGAAATCCCGGTTCGGGAATTTTGAAGCCTGAACCCGGGCCGGACAGGATGTGCCTGATAGTTTTGTGCGGGTGGTTGACGTGCAAAACGGCCGGGGGCGGCCCGCGCCGGAAAAAAACACTTTTACCCCGGGCAAATATGCCCCGCCGGGCATCTTGACGGGCTTTGATCAGGACTTATTCTACTACTATGGCAGAGAAATTCCGGCAATGATCCGGAAGAAAGCAGGCAGAAAACAATGATACCCATGCAAGTCGCAAACGGGCGACTTTATATTGCGGAGTGGCGCAATGCCGGGATATGAATCCCGGCCTGCGTGGTGAATGAGATATCAGGCCAATGAAAGGACGAGTGCCATGAAAGTGACGATAGACGATATTATCCGTTCGATCGGAAATGCATATGAAGGCCGGATTGCACCGAACGCCCGGCATTACCTGGAGATCAACATGGAAAGGGAGGCGGCGAAACGCGGAGATTCCGATTTCGCCGCGACCCTGAAGGGCGTTTACGCGATCGTGCCCCTGAACGCGCCGGAGGGTGGCATGAAGGTCCGGATTGACGGACGGACGTTTAAACGCTACCAGCAATTCGACTCGGGCGTTGCCGTGCCCGGCTATGTTGCCGAAAAGGCGCGCCTGGCACGGAAGCCATACGTCCCCAACGACAGTATGATTCTTAATTTCCAGGAAGCCTGAGCCGGGGCCGGAAACATGACCGCGTTATCGGGGCCCAAAGCTGACGGCTTCGTAAAAAGTCCAATATCTGCGTTGCGCGCAATCTTTGAAGAATCTCATGTACGGCTAAGTACTATCAATTCTTCAAAAATTGCACGCGCCTTGATCTTGGACATTTTACAAAGCCGTCTGAAAACGACTTTTTACGAGACTGTCTTTATTGTCGTGCATATTGAAGCCGCTTGAAATATTCCTCCCGGCAGGCCTGCTCGATATCGATTATCCGGGCCAGGGCATCGTTGAAATCTTTTTTTGCCGTCGTGAAAACGCCGTGCCCGTAGACAATGGCACCTGCCCCTTCCTCTATCACCCCGGGGACGGTTGTGTAAAGGCCGAACGGCCCGCCGCCGGTTTCGCCGGGCACGATGGGGATGTTGCACACGAAGCGTTCATGCGGGCATGTCCGGTGGCACTCGCCCGGATGG
>PUOB01000279.1 GCA_003551985.1 Desulfobacteraceae bacterium
AAGAATATTATCAAAATTACTTCTTGACACCAACCGGCAGGTGGTTTATATTACAAAGTTCAAATGATGCGGGGTGGAGCAGTCTGGTAGCTCGTCGGGCTCATAACCCGAAGGTCAGAGGGTCGAATCCTCTCCCCGCTACCAATAAAATTAAAAGGTTATAAAGGTTGCTTCGGCAGCCTTTTTTGATTTTAAGCTTTTTGTAAGCACTATGTAAGCAAATTTTCACAATGGAAATAACCCTTCAATAGGTGACGGAATGGCGTTTGCCCAATAAAAAGGCAACGGTAAAATGTAAAAGCCAAGAAAATATCGTATAGCTTGATTTCTTCCGCTAATAAAATTTAAGCCACGTCCATAGCAAATCCACCCTGCCCCGACACCTACGGCGAAACGAATAATCACGGCTCTTCGCAGCCAGGGGATTTTAAGAACGATCCGCGAAGCCAGTGGACGACGGCCGGCTATTTATGCGTTTGAAGAACTAATTGAAATTACAGATCGATAGATTTGTGGCTCATTGTTGTGTAACAAACCCACTTGTGGATCAAAAAATCAAAAAATTGATCCGCAAATGGGTTAGCGGTACATGAATGATGTGGAATCCGCCCTTGAAATTTCTTTGAGAAATTAAATCAGTCGATAAACATTCAAAATAAAGAGAAAATCAAAGATACGTCCCCGCGCTTTATTTTCCATTGCTGACGGCTTCGTAAAAGTCCAATATCTGCGTTACGCGCGATTTTCGAAGAATATCATCATTACTGGATTACAGGTTGACATTAGTACATGATTTGTTTAAAAAATTCTAAGGGGATGAATCTAATGATAGTCTCGTAAAATATCCAATACCGGCACCATCTGGACCCGAACCCGGGAATTCAAAAATCATTTTAACAGACCTCAGGAGGAAACCGAAATGACGGACAACAACCAAGCACCCGGTGGCCCGGCATCCTTGGCAGGAGGCCTCTTCACCCCGGAACGCAAGATGGCGGCGATCGTTTATATTTTCTATTTGGTGAGCCTGCTGGTTGGCATTACATCAATCATCGGCGTGGTTATGGCCTACGTGTTTCGGGGTGAAGCCGACGAAACCCTCCGGACCCACTATGAGTTTCAGATCCGCACCTTCTGGATAGGCCTGCTGATCGGGGTGATCGGATTGATCCTGACGTTTGTACTGATCGGCATATTGGTGCTGTTGGCCCTGCTGGTCTGGTTCGTGGTGCGCTGCGTCATCGGCCTGAAATATCTGAACGAGGGAAAACCCGTGCCCAATCCGAAAAGCTGGATGATCGGCACATAATCCTGAATTCAAGTTTGAATGCGGCTACAGGTTTGGCCGCAAGTGGAGCCAGGGCCGGGCTTTTTCAAGCTGGCCGGCCAGTTTGAAGAGCGTGGTTTCGTCCCCGGAGGGGCCGACGAACTGGACGCCGATGGGCAGGTTGTCGGAGCCCTGGTACAGGGGGACAGACATGGCCGGAAGCCCGCACAGGTTGGCCAGCTGGGTAAACGGCATCTTTGCGAGGCTTTTTTCCGCCATCTGGTCCGCGATGCCGGACATTTTGAGCAAAGCGCCCAGCCGGAACCGGTTTACGGCCTTTATGGCAAGCGCCTCCAGGGCGCCGGGGTTCATCTCCCCGATGCGGGGCGGCGGCACGGCTATTGTGGGACAAAGATACAGATCATAGGCTTTGAAAAACGTCCCCATTATCCGGGATGCCCGATCCCACTCGCGCATGGCATCGACAAAATAGGCCGCCGGGAAACTTTCGCCCAGCATGCCAATCGTCCAGGTAAGGGGCTCCACGTCATCGCGAACCACCTTTCGTCCCAATACGCGCGCCATTTCACGGATATCCGCACCTACTTCGCCGAAATACATGGTTATATAGCTTTTGGCCAGGGCCATGCCGTCGATATCAGGCTCGGTGGCTTCCACGTGATGCCCCAGATCCTCCAACAGACGCGCCGCGGATTCCACGGCAGCCACGCAGTCGGCGTGAACCGACAGCCCCAGGGGGGAGCGGGTATTGAAGGCGATTTTAAGCGGCTGCGGATCGGTCCGGGCCGCATCCAGGTAGGATCCTTCGGGCGGCCGGATTGGGTAGGGGGCCCCGGTATCCGGCCCATGGGTCATATCGAGCATGGCCGCACTGTCCCGCACCGAGCGGGAAACCACGTGCTCCTGTACCGCATCCTGCCATATCCGCCCGCGTTCGGGGCCCGTGGGATTCCGCCCCCGGGACGGCTTGATGCCGAAGATACCGCAGCACGATGCGGGGATGCGAATGGAGCCGCCGCCGTCCCCGGCGGAGGCCATCGGCACAATGCCGGCGGCCACGGCCGCCCCCGATCCGCCGCTGGAGCCGCCGGGCGTATGCTCAGGATTCCAGGGGTTTCTGCAGGGGCCGAAAACCGCCGGTTCGGTGACGCCGGTCAACCCGAACTCCGGCGTATTGGTCTTGCCCAGGATCACCAGCCCGCTTTTTTTAAACCGGACCACCATTTCGCTGTCCCGGGCGGCGGGGATGTCCTTGTAACGACGGTTCCCGGCGGATGTCGGCACGCCTTCAAAATCCGCCAAAAGGTCCTTCAAAAGAAACGGGACCCCGGCAAACGGCCCTTCGGGCAAAGCCCCGGCAGCGGCTTTCCGGCCGTGTTCGTCCATTCGGACAACCACGGCGTTAAGCGTCGGGTTGAACCGTTCGATCCGGTCGATGGCCTCGTTCAGGAGTTCTTCGGGGCTGATCCGGCCCAGGCGGACCAGTTCAGCCAGCCCCATGGCGTCATATTGCTCGTATTCGGCAAACCCACTCATGGCGAACCTCCTGAATGATATGCTTTTTTTATGATCTTAGGGGTGAAGCGCACCCAATCAACCGACAGAACCCCGTGTTATTTCCGTAGGGGCGAAAAATCTTTCGCCCAAACCGGGCGAAAGATTTTTCGCCCCTACGGTGCCCCGCCCAGGTTCTTTAGTGGCCGTTCAGCCACTATTTGTTCAACAGGGCCGCATGGGCCGCCGCCAGCCGCGCAATGGGCACCCGGAAGGGCGAGCAGGAGACGTAGTTGA
>PUOB01000302.1 GCA_003551985.1 Desulfobacteraceae bacterium
GCCGCGGCCCGGATCTCGTTTGTCCAATGCTCCGGGTCCGCGTTGAGCGCAGCGGCGGCGTGGGTGTCGCCTGAAATTTCGACGCGGACGGCCAGGGGCATGCCATCGTTTCCGGATACGGCCGATTCCAGTTCGCCGGCAAAGGCGCCCACCGCTTCATGCGGGTCCTGTGCGTGGGTGGCGTCCACCGTGATCCGGCACCAGCGGACCACATCGGTGGGCGCAAACGCCAGGCCGGCCTGCATGTCGTCGTCGACCGTCACCCGCACACACCCCTTGGGGCCGCATTCCCGGATATGCCGGCCCTGGGTGTTTCCGGGAAACACGATATGCGGATTTTCGCAAAGCACCTCGTGCTGGTGGATGTGTCCCAGGGCCCAGTAATGGTAGCCCTTTTGCCGAAGGCCTTCTACGGTGCAGGGGGCATAGGGCTCGTGGCCGGACCGGCCCGTGGCGCAGGTGTGGAGCATGCCGATATTGAAGCGGCCGGGCACCGGCTCGGGGTAGTCGGTCGAAAGGTCCTTTTTTTCGGCCGGCGCGCCAAAGCTTCTGCCGTGCACGGCCACGGGCGGATCATCCAGGATGCGGGTTTCCGGGCTATTGGCGGAAAACAGCGTCACGTTGTCCGGCAGGCGCAGGGACCGGGTGATAGTACTGGCCGCATCATGGTTTCCAGCCACAATGAAGACCGGGATGCCGGCTTCCCGCAGCCGGTTCATTTGGGAAATCAGGTAAAGGCCGGTGTTGTAGTCCTTCCAGTCCCCGTCGTAAAGGTCCCCGGAAATCAGCATAAAGGCCGTTTTCTCCGAAATCGCCAGCTCCACGACATTTTCCAGCGCCCGTCGGGTGCTTAAGCGGAACTGCGCCACCGGCGCCCCTTCGTATGCACCAAGCTTGTGCATGGGGCTGTCGAGATGGATGTCTGCGGCGTGGATAAAGCGGAACATAAGCACTCCGTTTATAGTTGACAGTCTCGTAAAAAGTCGCTTTTGGACGGCAAAGTAATCACGCCAAGGCGTGACAAGATCAAGGTTTGCGAAATTTCGAATAATACAGAGTACTTAGCGTACGTAAAATTCTGAGAAATTTCGCATAACGCAGATATTGGACTTTTACGAAGCCGTCATAGTTGAATGTGAGGCCGGATTGTGCCATGGTGTTTCAGGCAAATAAAAAGCCGTCGGCAAAACGGCGGCCCAACGCATGATTATCCTATACGATATTCTGGATAGTGTCCATCCAGGGATGAAAATTTTCTTTGCCAGTCCTTCGTTCCAGGAAATCGTTATACAACCTGTGGAGAAATCCCCATGCGGCATGAATGGATTGCAACCCGGGAAAACAGCCTGCTGCTGGTTATCGATATCCAGCAGTCCATGGTGAAGGTCATGACGCGTGCGGAAGAGGTGGTTTCCCGCGTCAACCAGCTCTGCCGGGCGGCGGAAGAACTGGATGTGCCCATCGTCTTGACCGAGCAGTACAAAAAAGGGCTCGGTCCGACCATTCCCGAAGTGACCGAAACAATTTCATCGCTGGTCGTCTTTGAAAAGGAGCATTTCAGCGCCTGCCTGGAGCCTGATTTTGTGGATGCGCTCAAGGCCTACGGCCGTCCCGAAATCGTCATTGCGGGGATGGAAACCCATGTATGCGTCCTTCAGACCGCCCTGGATCTCCTGCATGCCGGGTTCCGGGTGCACCTGGCGGCGGACGCGGTATGCTCCCGGGTGGATGAAAACCGCGATATCGCCATCGATCAGCTGCGGCACGCAGGGGCGGTGGTCACTTCCACGGAGATCGTCATATTCGAGTGGGCGCGCCGTGCCAACACGGATGCGTTTCGGCGCATTCTTCCCATCGTGAAATAGTGAGGACGGATGGATAGGTTAAACGTTCAAAGTGAAGGCGCATGCTGACTTGTTTCAAACACGGTTTTTGGCGGATCGATCGGCGGCAATTCAAAAAGGTTGATCAATGAATAGTGTGGGGGATATTGTTGGCGATGGTGCAAACAGCGTAACGATAAGAGAGGTGGCGCTGAGGGACGGGCTCCAGTCCGAGGAAGCGTTTGTGCCGACCGAAGAGAAACGCGCGCTTGTGGACGCCTTGCACCATGCCGGCGTTAAGCTTATCGAAACCACGTCGTTTGTCAGCCCGAAGGCCGTCCCGCAGCTTTCCGACGCCGCCGATCTGATGGCCCGCGTCAAACGTGAAGGCCTGTGCCACGAGGTGATGGTGCCCAATGTCAAGGGGGCGTCCAGAGCAATCGAGGCCGGCGCAAACCGGCTGATCGTCTTTTTGTCGGCCACTGACGCCCATAACCGGGCCAATCTCGGGTGCAGCGTACAAGCGTCCCTTTCCGGGCTTGCGGACATCTTTCAACTGGCCGGAGCCGAAAAGATCCCGGCTGCCGGGGTGATTGCCGTTGCCTTCGGCTGCCCCTTTCAGGGCGTCGTTCCCAAAAAAGACGTGCTAGAAATCGCAAGACGCTTCATTTCGCTTGGCGCGGACCGCCTGTCCCTTGCCGATACCACCGGTATGGCCAACCCGGCCCAGATCAGGCACACCGTGGCGTTTTTCCGGGAAAAGCTGCCGGACATTCCATTGTGCCTCCACCTGCACAACAACCGGGGCATTGCCATGGCCAATCTCTATGCCGGCTACCTGGCCGGCGTCACCCTGTTCGACACCTCCCTCGGCGGCATCGGGGGATGCCCCAACGTGCCCCAGGCCGCCGGCAACCTGGCCACCGAGGACGTTGTCTTCATGTTTCGGGAGATGGGCGTTCAAACGGGCATCCACCTGCCAGCCCTCATCAGGGCCGCTCGCTCGCTTGAAAAAATCCTCGGCCGCCCGCTGCCCGGCCAGGTGATGAAAAGCGGCCCCTTGTGAAGCAATCCCTTGCGGCGATTCTGTAACTTTTTTAGCCTTGACCCCAAGCCCCCATAAGCGATACGGATATTGACGGCTTCGTAAAGTCCAATATCAGCGTTATGCGAAATTTCTCAAGCCTTGATCTTGTCACGCCTTGGTGTGATTACTTTGCCGTCTCAAAATCGAGCAAAAGGCCAAAGACACACCC
>PUOB01000029.1 GCA_003551985.1 Desulfobacteraceae bacterium
ATTTTACCCGGAACATATTTGACGGCATCGTAAAAAGTCCAATATCTGCGTTACGCGCGATTTCCAAAGAAATTCACGTACGCTTAATCGGGCGAAAGATTTTTCGCCCCTACATTTGAAGGTTGCACAAGCTTTGATCTTGACATTTTTTCAAAGCCGTCTGAAACCGACTTTTTACGAGACTATCATATTTACATGGAGCTGATAACGCTGATAACAAGGAGTTGAAAAAATCTATGGGAAAGACGTATAAAATAGCTGTAATGCCCGGTGACGGGACCGGCCCGGAAGTGGTTGACGAAGGCATCAAGGTCCTGGACGCGGCAGCGGCTGCGGAAGGGTTCAGCCTGGAATACACGCATTACAACATGGGCGGCGAGCATTACATGAAGACCGGCGAAGTCCTGCCGGAGCATGTGACCGAAGAATTGAAAACAGCCGACAGCATTTTTCTGGGGGCCATCGGCCATCCGGACGTTAAGCCCGGCATTCTTGAAAAAGGGCTTCTCCTCCGGCTCCGTTTCGACCTGGACCAGTACATCAACCTGCGCCCGGTCAAGCTCTATGAAGGGGTGAAAACGCCTCTCGCCGACAAGGGCCCGGAAGACATCGATTTCGTCGTGGTCCGGGAAAACAGCGAAGGCCTTTACGCCGGCGCCGGCGGCGTCCTGAAGCGGGGCACCCCGGATGAAGTGGCTGTCCAGGAATCCATCAACACCCGCAAGGGGGTGGAGCGGTGCATCCGCTATGCATTCGAGTATTGCCGTTACCGCAACAAGAAGAAGAAAATCACGCTTTGCGGAAAAACCAATGTGCTGACGTATGCGTTTGACCTCTGGGAGAGGGCGTTTTATGAAGTGGCAGCGGAATACCCGGATATTGAAACCGATTATGCCCACGTTGACGCCATCTGCATGTGGATGGTGAAAAACCCGGAATGGTTCGACGTGATCGTCACCGACAACATGTTCGGGGACATTATCACGGACCTGGGCGCCATGATCCAGGGCGGCATGGGCATCGCCGCCGGCGGAAACATCAATCCGGAAGGCGTTTCCATGTTCGAGCCCATCGGGGGTTCAGCGCCGCGCTATACCGGCAAACAGGTCATCAACCCGATCGCGGCCATCTGCGCCGGGCAGTTGATGCTGGAGACCCTGGGCGAGGAAAAAGGGGCCAGGCGCATCGAGGAGGCGGTCAAAAAAGCGTTGAAGTCGGATATCAAGGACCTTGGCGCCGGCCGGATGGGATACACGACGTCCGAAGTGGGTGATCTGATCGCCGGGTATGTCAAAGCGTAAATGTTGAATTTTTTTCTTTGCCAATATATATATGGTACTTATATATAGTACTTATCGTACCAGGTGTCGCTCGTAGGGACGAAAAATCCCGGGTGTCGCTCGTAGGGGCGAAAAATCTTTCGCCCGCTGATCGGGCGAAAGATTTTTCGCCCCTACTGACGAAGGAAGCGCATCGATGAACCGCAATGCAGATATTGTACTTTTTTCGAAGCCGTCAATATTAAATTTACCGGAGAGATTATCGTGAAGCAGGTGCCGATTACCAGAAAAGGTTACGACGCCTTAAAAGAAGAACTCAATAACCTGAAGAAACATGATCGCCCGAAAAATATCCGGGCGATCGAGGAAGCAAGGGCCCATGGCGACCTGTCCGAAAATGCCGAGTACGACGCGGCCAAGGAGCGGCAGGGATACATCGAGGGCCGGATTAACGAGTTGCAGTATAAGCTCTCGAACGCCGATATCATCGATACGGCGGATCTCCGGACGGACCGGGTGGTTTTCGGGTGCACCGTGGTCCTTGAAAACGGGGATACCGGAGAAGAGGTCACCTATCAGCTTGTGGGCCCTGATGAGTCGGATATCAAGGAAGGTCGGATTTCCCTGGCATCGCCCCTTGGAAAGGCCATTTTGGGAAAAGAGCTGGGGGACGAAGTGACCATCAATGCACCGGGCGGGAAGCGGCAGTATGAAATCGTAGAGATAAAATAATTCTATACAGCGTAAAAACAAACGACGGGGATGATTCATTATGGCAAGGATTACCGTAGAAGACTGCTTAAAGCGGATACCCAACCGGTTTTTCCTGGTGCATGCCACAGCAAAGCGCGTCAGGCAGCTTCGTGAAGGCAGCGACCGGCTTATTCATGCGCCGAATAACGAGGATATTGTGGCCGCTTTGAGGGAAATCGCTGCCGGCAAGGTTTTTGTTACAAAGCATTACACGGAATACGAAAAACCGGACCTGGAAGAAATCGACGATGCGGCGGAGTCGGCTTTGGAGTCGGAAGCGCCGCCCGAAACACCCGATGAATAAACGCACCGAATAAACGCACCATGGTTTCAATATTCGTTTGATACAAAATTCCTCCAACTACAAAGAGATCAATCATGATGTGGGCCGCGCGATTCATCATTATGATATGATCGAAGACGGCGACCGGATCCTGGTCGGCGTTTCAGGGGGCAAGGACAGCCTGAGCCTTCTGTGGATACTCGATGAGCGGCTTTCACGGGTGCCGGTCGGCTATACGCTGTATCCGGTTTACGTGGACCCCGGGTTTGAAGGCGGCTTTGCCGATGATTTGGCGCGCTGGTGCGCGGATTTGGGGCATGATCTCCGCGTGGAGCAAACGGATTTCGGGGTATATGCCCACAGTGAAAAAAATCTTGAAAACCCGTGCTTTTTATGCTCAAGATGGCGTCGTCGCCGGATCTTTGAGATTGCAAAGGAAAAAGGGTGCAATAAAATCGCCTTCGGCCATCACAAGGACGACATCATAGAGACCCTATTCATAAATATGTGCCATACCGGGACCATGGGGACCATGATGCCTTCGCAGCCGATGTTTGAGGGGCTCTTTACAATCATCCGGCCGCTTGCGTTCGTGGATGAAAGCCGGCTTGAACGTTTTTCCGGGGATGCCGGTTTTCCGGCGTTTTTCAATCCCTGCCCCTCGAATGCCAATTCCCGGCGCAAGGAAATAAAGACCTTTTTAAATCATCTTTACGGCGGCAACAAAAAAATCAAGGACAATGTCTTCCGGTCCTTGA
>PUOB01000377.1 GCA_003551985.1 Desulfobacteraceae bacterium
GGACATGGCAGTGCGGCACGATTCAGCTCGATATGTCGCTGCCCGAGCGGTTCGACCTCTCCTATATCGGCGAGGACAATGAAAAACACCGACCGGTGATGATACATCGGGTGATTTACGGCTCCATCGAGCGATTTTTAGGGATCCTGGTTGAGCACTATGCCGGGCGTTTCCCCTTGTGGCTTGCGCCGGTACAGGCGGTCATACTGCCCATCAATGATTCTTTGTCGCCGTATGCCGAGGCGGTAAGCAGTGCGTTTGTCAACAAAGGGGTGCGATCCAGGGTTGACGACCGCACGGAAAGCCTCAATCGCAAGGTGCGTGAAGCGCAGCTTTTAAAAATTCCGCTGATTATAACCGTTGGTGAAAAAGAAAGAGATGCAAAAACCCTTGCCGTCCGTACGTTAGACGGAAAGGTGCGCTACGGCGTTGCCCAGGACGATTTTATACGGGCAGTCACGGAAAATATCGCAGGCCGGCACCTGGATCCGGCCATTGCCGGCCTGCAATAAAGATTGACGGCTTCGTAAAAAGTCCAATATCTGCGTTATGCGAAATTTCTCAGACCTTCACGTACGCTAAGTACGCTGTATTCTTCGAAATTTCGCAAGCCTTGATCTTGAACTTTTTACTTTGCCGTCAAACAGCGACTTTTTACGAGTCCATCAAAGATTGGGGTTATTCAACAAATCCGATAAACCGGATGTTGACATTGAGGTTGATGTTCAGGCTGCCGCTTTTGAGCTGCGCCAGTATTTGCGACAATTGTTCGCCCGTTGCAACATCCTCGCCGGTTTGGGGGTCCCCGATGGTAAACGCAATCCCCGGCGTATGCACACCTTTCGCGTTGGGGGCCTGTTTGCCGGTTTTCCGGCTTTTTTCCGGGCCGGTTTTTTTTGCACCATTGGCTTGTACATATTTGTTCAGGGACGGTACCTGTTCGACGGCGTCCTTGAGCGTGTACCGGTCTTTGCCTACCTTGCGGACAAGGCCGTATGTCTGCTCCGGCGTCAGTTCCAGCGCCTCGTCCGCCAGCTTGTAGGTATACCCCTGCTTTGTTTTGTGCCGGTTTATAAAGTAGCCTATCTCTGTTTTTTCGCTGTCACTCAGCTTGGCCATGGTGCTTGAGACATTTTGGATCTTAATGTCCTTGCCTGTGTATTGAGATATAAGATTTGTAATTTCAGACAGTTTAAGCTCATCCCCTGTTCTCAGGGCATCAATGATCAACTCGCTGCTGGTTTTCGTTTTTCGTTTCATTTGTTCGTAACCTGTTTTTTTTGGGTTAATGCGGCGCTGTTTCTTTTAGGTAGGAAAAAACGCGTTTATGATCTAATTTTTTTCGGTAGATTCCATAACAGCTTTTAAATATTATGATATTATGGTATGATATAATGCGATTAAATGATTAGGGATATCTATTACCAAAAATAAAACGAATATGCAATGCTAAATTTGACGGCAAAGTAAAAAGTTCAATGTCGTTCAAAAACGACTTTTTACATGTATGCATTTCGGATCTTGCCGCCGATAGTGTCGACGGATGCGGCAAGGGCCCTGTTCAGCCGGTCCATATCGATCGGTTTGGAAAGATAGCCGTTCATTCCGGCATTAATGAATTGCTCACGGCAGTCATCCATGGCGTGGGCGGTCAGGGCGATAATCACAAGATTCCTGTTCATAGGGTCCGCCCTTATGGTTCTGGCGGTTTCAAAGCCGTCCATGCCCGGCATCTGCACATCCATCAGCACGGCATCGTATTGTTTCCGGGAGACGTTTTCGATCGCTTCATCGGCATTTGAAGCCGAATCCACGATATAGCCCGCGCGTTTCAATAGGTTCCGGGCAATTTCACGGTTGGCGCCATGGTCGTCTACAAGAAGAAGGTACATCCCCAAAGCCCCCGGTTCCCGTTTTTCATCGGGGGCATGCAGGCGGTTGGTGTGTTGTTCTTTGCTTCCTTCAAGACGTTCGCCCGGGTGGTTACGGTACCGGATATCAATTTCAAAATAGAATGTGGCGCCCCGGTCGGGGTTGTTTTCCGCCCATATCCGGCCGTTCATAAGCCCCACGATGCCTTTGCTGATGGCAAGTCCGAGGCCGGAGCCCCCGTAGCGCCGGGCAATGGAGCTATCGGCCTGGGAAAACAGGCTGAAAAGACGGGGCATGTCGGCTTCGGTGATTCCCGGACCGGTGTCGGATACGAAAAAGCGCAGGCGGACCGTCTTGTTGCTCCGGGAGAGGCATGTTGCGCCAAGGGTTATTTTTCCGCACGTTGTAAACTTGAATGCGTTTTCGACAAGATTCGTCAGAATCTGGCCCAACCGGAACGGGTCTCCGGTAAGCACCGGCGGGATGTCCTCTGAAATGGCCAACGCTAAAACGATGTCTTTTTCCAGGGTCCGGTGGGCAAACAGGTCATTTATCTTTTTGAAAAGCCTTGAAATCGTAAAGTCGATAGTTTCCAGCGTGACACGCCCGGCCTCGAATTTTGAAAAATCGAGTATGTGATTGATCGTCTTGAGCAAGCTCGATGCACAATGGTTTATTTTCGTGAATAACTCTTTTTGCCGCTCCCCCGGGCCATCCATAAGCGCCAGTTCACTCAAGGCGAGTATGGCGTTTAAGGGGGTTCGTACTTCATGGCCCATGTTGGCCAGAAAAATGGTCTTTGCCCGGGCTGTTGCTTCGGCGGCGTTTTTTTGCCGTTCGGCTTTTTCCTTTTGCTTCCTTTCGGTGATATCGACGACCGATCCCTCATAGCCGGCAACTTTTCCCCGCGGGTCGTAAATCGTCCGAACCGATACGGATATCCAGAAAATGTCACCATTTTGGCGTTTCCCATGTCCTTCGAAGTCCCGGACCCTTCCGGTCCGGTTCAATTGTCGCGTAAACAAGATTTTTTGCTTTGCATCGAAGAAAAACAGGTCGACCGCACGGGCTTCGGCATCAACCGGTTCACCGGGATTTTCATATCCAAGAATATCCGAAAGGCTTTGGTTCAAACGGATAAACGCGCCTTTCCGATTGAGTTGGAACAACCCCTCGGCGGCGTTTTCAAATATGGAC
>PUOB01000396.1 GCA_003551985.1 Desulfobacteraceae bacterium
CAAAGGGATAGTGACGGGTGTCGGCGGCAATGGTGCCGTCCTGGGGGAGCAGGAGCCAGGGGAAAAAAACGAGCCTGACCGGTATCATCCACGGCTGCAGGAGGCTGTCCACCGAAAAAAGTCCTGGTCTGGGCTGGCGCGGCTTGGTCCCGGAAGCGGTCTTTCCGGAGTAGGGTTGGCCTTCCTGCGGCCCGGAGGAGATGGTTTTATTCCAGAAATCCAGCCTCAGACACTTGGACGTCCCTCTTTGCCAGCCACAGCAGCTGCCGCAGCCGCAGTAGGCCGTCACTTCGATGGTGCGCTTCTCCTTGCTGGCGCACCCGGCGGTAAAAAGGAGGCCAGCGGCAAGAAAAGCGATCATGCCTATCAAAAGAATGCGCGGCAGAAAATGGAAACAAGACGACGGGGAAGCGGGATTCATAAGGATTGCACAACCTTCAAATGTAGGGGCGAAAAATCTTTCGCCCGGGTAGGGGCGAAAAATCTTTCGCCCGGGTAGGGGCGAAAAATCTTTCGCCCAATTTAGCATACGTGTATGCGTACAAGGCGTAAGCCGCAATTTCTTCGAAAATCGCGCATAACGCAGATATTGATAATCTCGTAAAAAGTCGCTTTCAGACGATTTTGTAAAAAGGCCAAGATCAAGGCTTGCGCGATTTTCGAAGAATTGAGCGTACTTAGCGTACGTGAATTTCTTCGGAAATCGCGCATAACGCAGATATTGGACTTTTTACGAAGTCGTCAGGGGTTTTCCTCGAAATACTGTACATGGTAGATATGTACTATCAAATCTCCCTTTTTCCACTCATCCGCCGGAAGGCCGGCCTTCAGGCACAGGTTTCCGAGAAATGCCTTCTTGTCCGGCAGCTGTTCCCACACCTGGGGTAAAAATGTTGAGCTGTGGGGGCCTTTTTGTATGATCACCCCGTCCACTCCGGGCTTCAGCTTGGCCAGCAGGTCGTCCGCGTCGTTGTATTCCAGTTTTACCGGATCTGTCAGCAGGCTTATTTCAATTTGCACCGATTCAAGTTCTTCACGGGTTAAAGGGGGAAATCGCGGGTCATTGAAGGCGGCATTGAGGGTGTTCTCCCGGACGCCCTCCGCGAGCGGCCGGTCGGGCGAAAGGTTGCCGATGCACCCCCTCAACTGGTTGTTGATCTTGAGGGTGACAAATGTGCCCCGATTTTTATCAAACGTCTCGTCTTTTAATTGTTTTTCAGTGCCGTCAGTGCCGGTTGGTGCGCCGCGGGACAAGCCGAGTCGTTCTTCAAGGGTTCGCCTGGCGAGTTCAAGCAGGACTTCACCTTTTTCGTCAGAAAGTGTTTCACCAGCGCTATGATTAATCATTATTTCCTCCATAAAACCCTTTTACGATTTTCTTTGAATATAATATAATCTGTATTTTGTATAAAGGCCTTTTTATTGACGGTCATTTGGATCGGGGGAAAGAAAGGAGGTTTTGAGGATGATCATACTGGGTTTAAGCGATTTTCACGGCAAAAGCGATGCCATCGACAAGCTTCAAGGGCAGTTGAAAAAAGCGGATGTTGTATGCCTGTCCGGGGATATAACCAATTTCGGCGGGCGCGCCGAGGTGGAAAAAATCATCGAAGCGGTTGGCCGTCATGCCGCCTGCATCCTTGCGGTTTCCGGCAATTGCGATTTCCCCGGGGTGGATGCCTGGCTGGATGAAAAGGATATCAATCTCCACGCCGGGGTCAAAGCGATTGACGGCATCCATTTTCTTGGTCTTGGGGGGTCCCTGACAACGCCTTTTAATACGCCGAATGAATATAATGATTCGGATTTTCAAAGTTTTTTAGATCAGGCAAAGGCAGGGCTTCAGGAAGACCTGCCCATGGTGATGGTTTCTCATCAGCCGCCGGTAAACACGGTCTGCGACCGGTTAAGCGACGGACACCACGTGGGAAGTCCCGTGATTTATCAATTCATCGAGCAATACCAGCCCCTGGTCTGTTTTACGGGGCATATCCACGAAGCCGTCGGAACGGACCGCATCGGCAAAACCCACATTATAAACCCGGGTCTGCTGGAAAAAGGGCATTATGCATATGCCGAGATAGACAAAGACCGGGTGATCGTTGAGGTGAGGGCCTATTAGTGCCGTCGTTCCCGACCCTCCCGTGCAAAGCGCTGCAAAACATGACGCCCGCCATGTAATACCGATCATCGGGCCGGGCCTCAGCGGGTCGGGCCGGGGATCTCCAGCGTTCCGCAGGTGTTTTCACCGCATGTCTTGGTGGATACCTTTGGGGACGGATCCCCTTTGCCGGCACCCATGGCATAACTGACCGTACTCAGCATCCGTTCCATGTTTTTGCATTCGCACGCATTGCATTTCATTTCGACTTTATCGGAATCGCTGCTTGACACGATTATTTCCTGAACGTTTTCACATTCCAGGCAGCGAAATTCATATATCGGCATGGGTTTCTCCTTGTAGCCTTTATTGGCTTTTGATTGCGATTTCAATTTTATTGTTCCGACAATACCGGATTCTCCACGGCGTGTCAAACCCTGATGGACCATGATGGATTGTGATGGATTATGATAATGGATTATTTCGCAAATTTTTCAAAATCCCGCCATTTCAGGAAGCTGCGAAAGCGACGGGATGATCATGTCCGCTTTTAAATCACAGCAGCAGGGGTCTTCTTTCCTCAGCCGCAAAGATCGCTTGTCCCCCGCGAAAAGGGCGGTTTGAAACCCCTGCAATTGGGCCGGGAAAATGTCGTTTAACATGTCGTTTCCCATAAAAAGGACGTTTTCCGGGGTGATTCCTTGCTTGGCAAGGGTTCCGGCCGCTGCCTCGAACAGCTTTGGGGACGGCTTTGCAAGGCCAACCTGGTAGGAATAGATGATCAACGACGGATCAAAACCCATGTTTTCGGGCTGCTTTCCGCAAAAGTGCCCAAACATCAGTGGGGTATAGAACTGGGCGTTTGAGATGATGCCTTTTTTCAAGCCGGAGCGGTTGCTCCGCGCCAGCATGTCACTGAGACCGGGCATGGGGTAGACGGGATTGATGATGAGCTTGAAACCGA
>PUOB01000089.1 GCA_003551985.1 Desulfobacteraceae bacterium
TCCTCATTGATTCAAATGGTCGTTTCAAACGCTTCCCTGTAGATTTTGTACACAGTTTTAATATTACGTCTTCTTGACATAAGTCAATGTTATTGCGTTTCAAAACCGCTAAAAGAATAATAAACGGCAATAAAAAAGCTGATACCAGGAACTGTTTTTATGCTTATGTTGTATCAAAACGGGCAGCGTGTCAATTTTTTAAGGCACCTTGAACGCCCGCTTCGGTATTGATCGCGGAAAACATCCTCAAATCAAGGAGGTCTGATATGAAATGCCCGGGACAAGACAGCCGATATTGGAAGCCCGGCGCCATATTCGAGGCAAAATGCCCGAAATGCGACAAGCCGGTGGAGTTCTTCAAGGACGACCCGACCCGGCGGTGCGGTCACTGCGGCCATAAATTCGTCAATCCAAACATGGATTTTGGCTGCGCCGCCTACTGCCGGTTTGCGGACCAGTGCATCGGGGAGCTGCCGCCCGAACTCCTGGCGGAACGCCGGGAACTAATGAAGGACCGGATTGCGGTTGAAATGAAAAAATACTTCCGGCAGGATTTTAAACGCATCGGACGCGCCACGCGCGTGGCCCGCCATGCCGATGCCCTTTCGGACGAAGCCGGCGGGGACAAGGCCATTATTCTGGCCGCGGCATACCTGCACGACACCGGCAACCGGAAAGCCAATTCCAATGGGGGGCCGCCCGCACGGGAAATCATGGAAAAAGCGGGTGCCCAGGACCCCATGATTGAAGAAGTCTGCGGGATCGTTTCCCGCAGAAACCATCCGGACGATGAGGAGAGCATCAATGTAAAAATCGTTCACGATGCAATCGTCCTCGCCGAAATAGAAGAAGCCGGCAAGGAGAAAAATATCGACCTGGAGCAGCACAAAAAGATCATGGAAACACGTTTGTTTACCGAAATCGCCAAAAAACGTGCGGAAAAAATGTTCAACCGAGCAATGAATCAGGAGACATGAAATGAAAACAACAAGAAAAATAATAGAGATAGACGACACCCTTTGTGACGGATGCGGCGAATGCGTACCGTCATGCGCCGAAGGGGCGATACAAATCATAGACGGCAAGGCACGGATCGTCGCCGAGAACCTTTGCGACGGCCTCGGCGCCTGCCTCGGGGAGTGTCCGACCGGGGCATTGCAAATTATTGAACGGGAAGCCGAGGAATTTGACGAAGCGGCCGTTGAAGCGCATCTCGAGCGGATTGGAAAACCTGAAGACCAGCCGGAGACAACGCCGGCAACCAAGATTGAATGCGGGTGCCCGTCTTCGCAGATCAAAACCTTTGCCGCCGACCGGGCCGATAGCGGTATACCGGCCAACACGTTTTCAGCACTGACCCACTGGCCGATCAAGATCCGTCTTGTTCCACCGAAAGCACCGTTTCTGAAAAACGCCGAACTTCTGGTACTCGCCGACTGTGTGGCGGTTGCCTACACGAGGCTGCACCAGGAGCTTTTAAACGGCAAGGTCGTGATGATGGGATGCCCTAAATTCGATGATGCCGAAGGATATATTCAGAAATTCGCAGAGGTGTTCAAAACCGCCGGCATTAAGCGGGTAACCGTGGCGACAATGGAAGTACCGTGCTGCAGCGGTCTGCCCTGGATCATTAAAAAAGGTCTGGAAAAGTCGGGCGCATCGGTGCCCATAGATGAGATCGTTATCGATGCAAAGGGCCATATTGTCGAGCGCGTGCAACCGGCCGACTACCGGTCTGCATCCGCATCATGATTTTCGTCATGAGACGGCAGAACAGAGAGGACCGGGCATGGTGCACGCCTGATGACGCGATCCGTGGTGGAGCCGACCAGGAGGTTTTCAACGTTGCCGTACCCTCTCACGCCCAGGGCGATAAGGTCGATGGCATGCTCCCGCGCGTAATCGATAAGCGCGGCATAAGGTTTGCCGACACGTATTTGCGCCTGGACGTCGCACCAGTTAAACGCCTCCGCGGGAACCATCTCCATGAGCCCTTCCTTCAGGGAATCATGGATGTCCTGCGGCAGGGGATCTTCCGGCGAGGGCGGAAACTTGAAAAACTCTTTGTAAGCGGTGGGCTCCACCACGTGCACGATGTGGAGGCTGGACTCGAATTCCTGGGCGATACTCAGGCTGGTTCGAAAGGCCTCCTCGGAATCCCTTGAAAAATCGTGCCCGATAAGAACGTTTTTAAATGGAAACTGCTGTCGCGGGAAATCTTTGCCTTTGCTGCTTTCTCCACGCAAAACAAGCAGGGGGCACGGCAAGGTTCGCATGAGCCGCTCCGTCACCGATCCCAGAAAAAGTCTTTTAAGGCCGGACCGTCCGTGCGTTGAGGCCACGACCATGTCTATCGCATGCGCCACCACAAGGCCCTCGATTTCCTCGGTGGTGTGGCCGATTGAAATAAGGGGTTCCCAGTCGATATCCACGCCGGATACAAGATTTTCCATTTCATTTCTGGCGAAATCGATGAAATACTGCTGGTGGGAAACGGGATCGAAGACTGCTTCGCCGTACACGGAGACAGCCGGAAGGTCGATGACATGGCAGATATAAAGCTTTGCGTTCAGTTTTTTCGCCATATCAATGCTGAACGGTACAACGGCCCTTGACACATTCGAAAAATCGGTTGCGCATAAAATACGATCAAGCGGTTTTCTCATGATACGGCCCTCCATACAAGGTTGACGGCTTCGTAAAACGTCGAATTTCTCATGGACACAATAAAAGAATAACCCGAATCATTCAATTCATCAAGCAATTGATGGCGTCGTAAAATGTCCCATCTACTGCGCCTTGTATATGGAACGTTTAACTTGGCCATCTGTTCCTTATCTTGTGACTTTTTTAATACGGTTGGTTCAATTTCATTAAATAGTGCCCGAACGAAAACCAGGATTTTTCGTCAAGGTCAAGGACGGCGATAATTTTAACCGCAGGAATACTCGACGTATTTGGAGGATTAAAATTTGAGCCGGACGCAGAGATTGGCGAAAAAGACGGTTTTCGTTCGGCACTATCTATGGGCTGTACAGATACCCCCCTTTGACCGTCCCCA
>PUOB01000212.1 GCA_003551985.1 Desulfobacteraceae bacterium
ACCTGGTACCAGTCCTTTTTGTGGTCCGGGTTGATGTCTTCGATCCGGGCGAAAAAAATCGGCTGCCCTTCGAAGTGGACGAGTACGATGTCGTTTATGGTGGGCATTAGGTTGTAAGTTGTAAGTTGTCGGTTGTAAGTTGTCGGTTGTCGGTTGCAGGGTCCGGGGGCCGGAAAGATTCATCAGTCGTGGATGCCCGGCTTGATCATCGTCCTGATCCAGTGAAAAAAGGTATTGTCGGTCAGGTTCTCCCGGTCCAGGGTATCGATTTCGCGTTTCAGTTTTATCGGGTCGGCAAACCAGCTTTGCCGCTTGACAAGGGGTTCCTCCGGGTCGAGCTGCTTGACCACGCGGGCGGGGTTGCCCGCCGCGATCACGTTGGGGGGGATGTCCCGGATCACGACCGAACCGGTGCCGATGATGCTGTTTTCCCCGATGGTCACCCCCTTGCAAACCGTTGTCCGGTCGCCCATCCACACGTTGTCCCGGATATGGACGGGCGCGGTCCGGCCGATGGTGGTGACCCGGTCGTAGGTGCCGTGCCAGTCCGAATCGGTGATAAAGGTCGATCCGGCCAGCATGCAGTTGTCGTCAATGACGATCTCGTCCGCGGAGCTGATCCGCACCCCCGGGCATATCAGGCAGTAATCGCCTATTGCGATGCGCCCTTTACCCTTTTCCTGGGGCCAGACGGTCAGGCGGACCTGGTTGTCGGACGTGGTCAGGATATTGGCGTAGTCGCCTATGGTTATCCTTGCACCGAATATTTTTATGTTCCAGGGATGGATAAACAGATACCCCTTGCCCAGGTGGTCAAATTTCGGTCGTATAAAGTGATGGGCGTAAAGCGCCTGGAGACGCATATAAGCGTTTTTTACAAAATAGGGTCGATGGTCTCTTCTCAAGGATAAAACCTGGTTGTTTCGCAAAAAGTCAAATGGGACCGCTTTTACCCCGGAATTCCCGATTTTTCCCAGTATTCATGGCTGAACAGGCAGCCGGCGGGGGTCAGGTCGTAGAGCGCGTCCGCCGCCATAATGACCACCCCGTTGGTCCATGTCATTTTTTCTTCCGGCCAGATCACCATGTCGGGATAGGTGTACCCGCACCAGTAAGAGCCGTCGTCAAATTTCCGGTCGTGGAGCCAATTGAAAACGATCTCCCCCACCTTGTAATTGCCGGCCGCCACCAGCGCCAGCACCAGCTCGGATGTTTCTGCGATCGTGATCCAGGGACGGTTCGACACGCAAAGTGCGCCCATCCCCTCGACAATGTATTTTTTCCAGTGATGGTCAAATCGTTTTCTGGCCGCATCTCCGGTGATGGCCCCGGACAGGACAGGATAGAACCAATCCATGGAATAGTGGGATTTTGCAATATTGAACAAGTGGTAGCCGTGTTCGATGGCCCTCCTGAGCCGAAGGGCGGCCGCTGTCCAGTCCGGACGGCTTTTGCCGAGCTTTCCGGCAATGGCAATGGCGCATTTCATGCTCATGAAAATCGAGCTGGAGCCGGTTAGCAGCGCCATGGGGTCCACTTTCAGATCCGGGCTTTTGGCCCAGTAAATTTCACCGGTCGGCGCCTGGAGGCTTACGGCGAAATCAATGGCCTTTTCAACAACGGGCCACATGGATTCCAGAAAGCCGGTATCTCCGGTAATCAGGTAGTGGTGGTAGACACCGACGGCGATATATGTGGACATATTGGTGTCGCGGGTCCGGTCGATGGGCTCGCCGTCCTTGTATGCCGCATAACAGCTCCCGTCTTCCAGCTGCATTTCGGCGAGCCATTGATAGGCCTTTTCGGCTGCTTGTACATGGCCGGCAATGGCAAGCCCCATGGCCGCTTCCACGTGATCCCAAGGGTCGGTTTTTTCCCCGATGCTCCAGGGAATTTCGCCGTTGTCTTTCTGGGTGAACAATATCAGCGCGGCAATGGCTTCGATATCGATGCCAAGCGGCTGCTTTTTCCGCAACACCTCCCGGTCCATGACGATCCTTTCCTGTAGCAGCGGGTTATCATGATCAAAAAAATTTTATATGCCAGAAATTGACCGGAGAAGCAAGGCCCAAAATTGCAATACGCCTTTTTGCGGTTATCCCACGTGGGGCATCAGGGCCCATTGTATCGCCCACAGATCGGAATCATCCAGTTTTTCGAGGCATACGATGCCGCCGTTTTGAAATTTGAAAACCGTGTAGTCGATTGTGCCGGTCGTGAGATAAGAGGCCATTCGCTCCATGAAAGGGAGGTGGCCGACCAGCATGAGGTTGGCGCCGGGATTGATCACCGCGGCTTTTTCAGTGACGTCATCCAGCGGCTTTAATCCGTCCGCCGGCGATACGTGGGTGACACCAAGCTTGTCCGCGAAAATATCCGCCGTCTGAGCGGCGCGCGTTTTCCCGCTGTGCTCGATGCCGCCCACCAGAACCTTGTATGCGGCTGCGGTTTCGGCGATTCGCCCGACATCCCGGGCGCCTTCTTCCGAAAGCCCCTGTTCCGGATCGATTTCCTTTGACAGGTTCTTGCCGTGTTGTACCAGGTAAAGTGCCATACGGAACCTCCTTATTTCGGTTGTAAGTTGTCGGTTGTAAGTTGTAAGTTGTAGGTTATAGGCATAGGATGTGCTGACGCAAGAAAGCGCATCTATGCGGCAAGTTGTACATTGGCGGTTGACGGTTATCAGTTGATGGCTATTGGTAATTATTTTAAGCGTATATTTCCGGATGTCAATCACGCGCGGCGCGATGCATCCTTGGAAATATCGGTCCAGCAATCGGTCCAGCGGGGTTTTGCGATGTATCTGGCAAGAGAGCGTATTAACACAAAGATCAATTATTTTCTCCGCGTGAGTTACTCTGACGGGGAACGCATGAAAAGCCGGGAAATATGTGATCTGGGATCCCACCCGGAGCAATTTATCGTCTATCCGTATGATGGCACGTCATTTTATTTTGACCCGGCGCTGATCAAACAAATAGAGGACGCAGGGGTAAAGCCGGAGACCGAAAGCCTCGAGAGGGTGTTCTGGCCGTTTTTGCACCCGGAAACCCGCCGCGT
>PUOB01000025.1 GCA_003551985.1 Desulfobacteraceae bacterium
ACGGGGCTGTCAACCGGCTCGGTGAAGTGGCCATGCAGCTTGGCAAAACCGCCATGTCCCCGGACGTTAAAGTGGCATTTGCCCACTCGCTCCCCTTTCTCGAGGCAATGGGAGACATAATCATGGCATGGATGCTACTGTGGCGCGCTTCAGTGGCTTCCCGAAAGCTGGAAGGCAAGTGCAGCAAAAGCGATGCCGCATTTTATAACGGCCAGGTCAAGACGGCTGCGTTTTTCATTTCCACCGTTTTGCCGGGAACCATGGGCAGAATGAGTGCCATTAACGGTATGTGCGCTGCTGCGATTGACATTGATGATGAGGGCTTCGGCGGCATGTAGGCCACCCGTCAGCCACTAACGAGGCAACCGTTTCATGGAGGGACTCACCAATGCAGCTTGAGAACATTACACTGGATGTAGTGGACCATATCGGTACCGTCACCATTAACCGGCCGCCCGCCAATTCCTGGAGTCTGGCGGCGCTTGAGGATTTCGGGAAAGTACTCGATGAAGTTGAAAAAGACGGCAATATCCGGGTTGTCGTGCTGGTCGGGGCGGGGGAAAAATGTTTTTCCGCCGGTTTTGATGTCAGCGATTCAGCCAATGCCGTCGCATGCGGCACACTCGGGCAGGCGTTGTGGACCCGCGTGGACAGGTTGTCAAAGCCGGTTGTCGCGGCCATCAACGGCCACGCCCTGGGCGGCGGCCTGGAACTGGCCCTGTCATGCCACTTCAGGCTTATGCTGGATTCGCCCAAGGCAAAAATCGGCTTGACCGAGCTTAACCTCGGCATTATTCCGGGTTGGGGCGGGACGCAGCGGCTCATGCGGGTTGCGGGCAGGCAGAAAGCCCTGGACATGATTATGTTCAGCAAGCGACTCACCGCCCCTGAAGCCCTCGAGTTGGGGGTTGTAGACCATGTATTCCCCATGGAATCCTTCATGGAAGAGGTTTACGCCTTTGCGGGCCGGATTGCCGAGCGTCCGCCCATTGCGGTAAGGTGTGTGCTCGATGCCATGACCGCGGGGACCTACTACGGCATGGAGGCGGGTCTTAAAAAGGAGCTGGAAGGCAGTGCTGCCGTGGGATCCTCCAAGGACTGTATCGAGGGGTTTACTGCATTTCTGGAAAAACGAAGCCCGAAATTTACAGGTGAATAAATCGACTGTTATTTTTCTTGACGAATGAACCGATTGCCTCTAAAGAGTAGTTATAATCATTTTCATAGGGTGGTTTTATTATAATGACAGGCCGGACCTGCAAGACAGGCAATTATTTTATCGTAACATGGCGCTGGTGGCGGAAAACCTACAGTTGCGCCCCATGGCCTGTGCCATTGTGATTTAGACCAGATATTCGAAGGAAGCAGCCGCGGGGGCCATAGTGGACACCGCGGCTTTTTATTTTCGCAACATGACGACTTTGTAAAAAGTCCAATATCTGCGTTATGCGCGATTTTCGAAGAATATCACGTACACTTAATCGGGCGAAAGATTTTTCGCCCGGCACGATTTACAGCAGCAGGAGGAGCCGATCATGTTGATTGTTATGAGCCGGGATGCGACGGAAGAACAGGTAACCAATGTCATCCGGACGGTTGAGGCGCATGGGTATGTTGCCCGGCCGATTCCCGGGGGGGAGAGAACATCCATAGGGGTATTGTACAACCAGGGGGCCGTTGATGAAGCGCTCTACCGGTCAATGCCCGGGGTCAAGGAAACCATCCCGGTGACAAAGCCGTACAAGCTTGTCAGCAGGGAGTTTCACCCGGAAGATACCGTGATTCGCGTGGACGGTGTCGAGATCGGCGGCGACAGCCTGGCGCTTATCGCCGGTCCCTGCGCGGTGGAAAGCGAAGAGCAGGTCATGGCCATTGCAAAACATGTCAAGTTTGCCGGCGCCGATATCCTTCGGGGCGGGGCCTTCAAGCCCCGGACGTCGCCTTATGCATTCCATGGCCTTGGCGAGGAGGGGCTCAAAATCCTGGTCAAGGCAAAGGCGGCCTTCGGGCTCCCCATTATTACGGAAGTAATGGACCTGGACTGTTTTGACATGGTCGAAGCGTATGCCGATATCATTCAGATCGGAACACGCAACATGCAGAATTTCAGCCTGCTGCGGCGGGCCGGTGAGGCGAAGAAGCCGATTATGCTCAAGCGCGGCATGTCGGCCACGGTGGATGAATGGCTCATGGCCGCCGAATATATCATGACCGAGGGGAATCCGGATGTTATCCTGTGCGAAAGGGGCGTCCGCACATTCGTCAAACACAGCAGAAACACGCTCGACCTTTCTGCTGTGCCGGTCGTCCGGCGGGAAAGCCATCTGCCCATAATTGTCGACCCGAGCCACGCGGCCGGCTACAGGGACCAGGTCATGCCCCTGGCCAGGGCGGCTGCCGCCGCAAGCGCCCATGGACTGATGATCGAGGTCCACCATGCACCGGAGACCGCCAAGTGCGACGGCGGCCAGTCCCTGCTGCCCGAACAGTTCGAAACACTATCCCGGCAGGTTCGCGCAATTTTTGACGTCTCCGCTGACGCGACAGGCAAAAAGCCGTCAATTTGATGAGGTTCAATTTCCTTAGACGGCAACCGGGTACTCCCGTCCGCAACCGTGAGAACTTGGGATATCTCTATGGCTTGTTTCGCATCATCCTGGAAACTCGCCCCGCCTTTCGGCGGGTCTCAAACAGTCCAGGATGATTTGCTCCACTTCGCCATGAGATATCACCAAGTCCTCCCGATGTTGCTTACGGGAGTACCCGGTTGCCGTCTTGGAAATTGGTCATTTTATATGTCCCGGCATTAGACATTGTCTTTATGCTATGATGCGCTTCCTTCGTCAGCACATCCTATGGGCGGTCGATGGACGAGTACGGTTTTCGATCGAAATTATAAAATGGACAATTTCAAAGACGGAAGGGTGGGGTGTGGTATTGCCCGAAGCAACATCGCAGGCGATTGGCGGCAGCTCTTGGCGAAGTGGAGCGTTGCATCCTGGACTGTCTGAGTCCCGCCGAAAGGCGGGACGAGTTTCCAGGATGCAGCGAA
>PUOB01000401.1 GCA_003551985.1 Desulfobacteraceae bacterium
GTAAAATGGTCCATCCCAAGATCCCTGGCGATGCGTACGAACGTCCGCTGGTAATAAAGATGCCGCATACCGGTCATATCGTCCGGAGTCAGGTCCTCGATGCGGTACCGTATGGCGTCGTCAGCCATGTTGGCGGCATAATGCCCCCATGGAATATAACTGTTGGATCTGAGGTATTCAAAAACGTGGGATTTCCCGTCAGGGCTCATCCACTCCCCGACAATTTCGCTGTTCCCCTGCACCCCCGGGCGCAGGACCATGGTCCGCCGGTAGTCCGCGGGAAGATAGGGGTTGTTCGCCAGGGTTTCAAACCGGTCACGCCTGGAAATACGGGCGCGGGTGCGTCCGCCTTCATCTTTTGAATACATCAGCCCGGCGGGCCTTCCGGTATTCGGGTCATGGACGAATTCACAGGCATTCTCCGCCAGCCGGACGAGATCGCGTTCGTCCGTGGAGGTCTGGGCAAGGGCGAGGAGAAGCGGCTCCGGGAGCATCCCGAAAAAACGATCGGCCAGGTCCGCCGGCAAACCGGCTTCACCAATCAGCGCGTCGAGCCGGTCCGTCAGTGATACCGGCGGCGGATCCGGAAGATGGATTCGGGCGGGGTCGACGGCCTTTTCATCGGCCCACGCCTTTTTTATATAGGTCACCCCATGAAACGGGAATATATTGGGGACCTCAAAAATGACGTCCGCCTCTGAAACCGCCACCTCGCCGGCGGGAAAATTCACCTCGTTTCCGTGGCCGCCCCCATCCGGAAAGACACCAAGCGACTGAATATAATCGTTTTCCCTGAAATTGGCGACACGGTAAGCCGGTTTGTGTATTTTAGTGACAAACCGTCCTTCTGGGTGTACGCATGACCGAATGATCATTTAAACCTCCGGTTTTTTTAACTTGACTTTCGGCCCGGTAACAATAAATATTTTTAAAAGGGCACAACAAATGGTTTCCTTGGGCCTGACAAGCAAACAATTACCAGAAGACAGCATGAAAATCCACCCCCCGGGTCATGTCCGTAGGGTTGCCCGTGGGCCCCATGCCCACCAATGGCGGCTATAATCCAAAAGAAGCCCCATCCAGGGGAACGGTCAATAATCCAGTGATTGGAAACGTCAAATGAAAAAGTTCATAAAGGTCATGAAGGCCCTGTCGGACCCTACCCGGGTCAGAATCATGAAGCTGCTGCAGCGAAGAACGCTCTGCGTCTGCGAGCTGCAGGAAGCATTGGGCATTGCCCAGTCCACGACAAGCAAGCATTTGAAAATCCTGGAAGAAGCCGGCCTGATAACCTTCAGCAAACAGGGGTTGTGGGTCAACTACACCGTTGCCGACGGATCGGACAGCCCTTATGCCGCAAATATCTTAGGCAACCTCAAGCACTGGCTGGACGACGACCCGGAGATCCGGACGCTTGTCGAAAAACTTCCGGACATCAATCGCGAAACCATCATCCGGCGGGAAAAGGCAGGCAAATAAAAGCTTTACATTTTGTAGACCGGTTGCTATATCGTTTTTTGAAGACCCTTTTACGAATACGACGAAACATTGTCTTTTGAACCGGACGGCAATTTTGAGCATTAAACTACGCTTCGCACTTCCGCGATCAGTGCTCCGACAGTCCCTGAAAATAAACGAAAACGCCCGATTTTCAGACTCAGCCGTGTCTATGCCGGACTTTCGCATTGATTGCCGCCATTAAATTAAGCGTGACTACCATAAAACAGTGTTTTTTTTGATTGACTTCGTTTGACATCTAAGAACTTATATGCTAAATAAATCTAAATAATCTTATATCGCCAAATCCATTTTATTTATTTAACAACGACTCAAACCAAACAAAAGGAGCCCGAAACATGACAGCTACGGAATGGCCCACCAGTTATTGGCCTGAAGGCGTCGCAAAAGACATAAGCGGTTACGAAAAACCTATTTTCACCTTGTTGGACGATGCCGCTCGCGACTACCCGAACAATGTCTACACGATTTTTAACGACGCCACGCGGACATTTACACAAGTCAAGGAAACAGCCGACCGAATCGCCAATTTTCTGGCATCAAAGGGGGTCAAAAAAGGCGACCGGGTCGCCATCTTCCTGCCCAACATCCCCCACTATCCGGCCATTTTTTTCGGAATCGTCAAAGCCGGCGCCGTATGCGTCACCTGCAACCCCTTGTACACGCCCGCAGAGCTCAACTACCAGCTCAAGGACGCCGGTGCCAAGGCCGTTTTCTGCATGGACCACCAGGAATTCTACCCTACCGCCCAGGAAGCCGTCAAAAACACGAACGTGGAAACCGTTGTCTACTGCAACGTCAAATCCTATCTACCCAAAGTCAAGGCTTTTCTAGGCTCCCTTCTCGGAAAAATTCCCAAGGCGGACAGCCATGATCCGAACCACATCAGCTTCGACGATGCGGTCGCCTCGGCGGAACCCAGCCCGCCCAACGTTAAAATTGATCCCAATGAAGACCTGGCGCTGATCATTTATACCGGCGGGACCACCGGACGGCCCAAGGGTGCGGCCCTTTGCCACAGCAATTTTGTGTCAAACGTCACGGCCATGGATGAATGGGGCCGACTGGTTCATGAGCCCGGCGGAAAACCCGAGCCATTGAGAAGGGGCGGCTTTCACACCTACATGGGCGTACTTCCCTGGTACCACAGCTTTGGCCTGACCGTATGCCTGCTGTCCGCATGCGCCAGCGGCTCCAGAATGGTTTGCATTCCCAACCCGCGCGACGGCAACCCGCCGTTTACGGTTGTCCTGGAGGCCATTCAAAAATACAAGGGCACCATCATGCCGGCTGTTCCCACGGTTTTCGTGGCCTTTACCAACCATGCGCGAATCGACGAATTCGACACGACATCCATGATGGGCTGTTTTTCCGGCGGCGCGCCGCTGCCCCCGGAAGTCTGCAAACAATTTGAAGCCAAAACCGGTGCCGTTATCTTTGAAGGCTACGGGCTGAGCGAAACCTCACCGGTTGCATCCGCCAACCCCACAAGCAAAGAAGGCCGCAAGATCGGCAGCGTCGGATTTCCGGTAC
>PUOB01000107.1 GCA_003551985.1 Desulfobacteraceae bacterium
CCTGCTTGTTGCGGGCAAGGAGGATTTGGTCGTTTTTCATCACGGCCACAATGACAGCGGGCGTTATTCGCGGATAATTGACAATCCCGCACTGCGGACAAATTTTGGCCTGCTCGTCAGACTTGTCCTTGATCCGGTGGCTGCAGGAACCACAGTAGTTGTGCGTCTGCTCCCAGTGAATAAGCTGGTTGGCCCGGCCCGCTGCCCAGATCAGGCCCTCATCCAGACAAGTTAAAAGCCCGCGAAGCGGCTTCAGGACAAACCCTTCGGGGATGGCTTTGTCCCTTTCGATTGCCGCCGCATAGCAAGGGCGTTTTCCCAAGGATCCGATAAACTGTTTGCTGGTCACGGTGATTCCGTTTTCTTCGAGCTCACCAGTCACCGGAAGGATCATGCCGCCTTTACCTCCCCGGGCTTTGATTAGCAGGCGGCCGTTTTCAAAAACAAACCAGAGACCGGGCTCTTTAAGGCCGCTCACCGGCTGGCTGCCGTGGATAAATTGCATGAACCCTATACCCCCCAGACGGCTTTGCCGTCTCCCTCAATGGGTTTCCTCGTTTTGCCCGGGCAATTGCCTTGCCGGCGAACATACAAAATACCCACGCCCGCCAAATGAAAGCGCGCGTGGGTATAGGTGTTGAACCTGTGACCAAACCCTTAGCCGGGAACAGACATCGGCGACGCTTTCCCTATGTACTCAAGCGTTTCTTCGTACTTGGAGCGCATGTCCACATGCGCATCCTCGATGTCCTTCTTCTGCGGGCTCCAATCGGACGGGCATTCCGTGCGAAGCGACTCGATCTTATCCTCAAGATCCTGGATAACGATCTTCATTTCACCAAAGTATTCAAAGACCTTGTCCTTTTCCGCAGTGCCCATTTTATCCGTCCTGGCGATTACGTCAAACAGTTTTGCCTTCCATGCGGTCAGTTCTGCTGCCATTGAATTGCAATAATCTTTTGCGTCCATTAAAAATCTCCTTTTTAAATTAAATGTTTTCAGCTGAAAAACGCCCTCAATCACCGCTTTTGTCCATGCAGGGTTTTTATGTTTTTATGGATGCTGACCGGTCATCTGCGGACCTGCTGCACTGCCTCCCTGCAAGGAACTTCCCCTGCCATGCGCAAACATTGCAAAAGATGGAAGTGTCGTCGTCCGGGGCCGGTCGATCCGCTTCTTCCGCGTTGTTCCTTCTGATGCTTTGCGCCCTTTCCTTGGCATTATTAGATTGTTAGTATAGTTCTTAAGTATAAACATTGTACAGCCGGTTGCAACGAAATTTTTTGCTCTTTTTTATTCCGACCATTTTGAAAAACGCAACGGAAAAAAATAGTTCATTTTCAGGCTTCTTTTTTTGTATCAGGCTCCTTTTTTTGTAGATAATTCAAGCGTTATGATTATTTTAAAATACATTCGGAACGCGGGTTTTGCAAGACGGCTCTCATTGTGCAACGGCCGGTGAAAAAGGATATGATGGTGAAAAACACAATACGGGTGGGGATTTATGCACTGGTTGCATGGCTTTTTATTCCGGTTTTCCTGTCAGGCATTGAAAGCCATGCCTTTTTTGCTGCTGCTTTCTTTGCCATCTGGCTTGGTGAGCGACCGATCGACAAGACGTTTCGGGGTCGCCTGCTCGGAAAGCGCAGGCCGTGAAAAAACTTTCTGTCGGTAAAAAAATGGCTTATTCCGCCCCGGCATTTGCGCTGGTGGTCGTGGGCATCCCCGTATATATCTAGTGGCTGAACGAAAACCGTCTTTTTCACCAATTTCTGCGTCAGGCTCAAATTTTAATCCTCAAAATACGTCCAGTATTCCTGCGGTTAATCCCGCCATGGCGGGATCGCCTGACAATTAATATGACGAAAAATCCTGGTTTTCGTTCGGCCACTATCTACATTCCGAAATTTTACACAGACGTGGTGGGCGTCCATATTTCCGCCCTGGGTATGATTCTTTTGATCGTGCGGTTGTTCGACGCATTCACCGACCCGCTAATCGGAATCGTTTCCGACCGGATTCATACGCCCATGGGCCGGCGGCGCCCGTTTATCGCCGTGGGGGCTGCCTTTACGGTTCTGGCCATTGCGTTTTTGTTCAATCCGCCCGAAGGGATGGGAGCGGATGCGGCCGGGTTGTATTTCATGGCCTTGATATTCGCCCTGTTTTTGTTCTGGACGGTCGTCACCGTCCCTTATGAATCCCTGGGCCCGGAGTTGACGTTTGATTATAACGATCGGACCGCGCTGTTTTCCATGCGCGCCGGCGCCCTGATCGCGGGCATCGGGCCGGTCGGTCGAGGATCCGCTTGTTCCCGGTCGTATCATCGGGTAAATCCGTTTATAAAAACAGGATGCCGGTCTGCTTGCGAAATCCTATTCCAGCAATATAATGGCATGTGAAATCCTTCCTCAATTTTTGCCGGATCGAGGGGACCGCAGGGGTAAGATTTCCAAGGGGACCCGGTTTGAAAAAACCACGGAAGACTGGCGCTGAGCGGTTTGCGGCGCCGAAAAAATGAATTTCCGGCCGCTGGCAGGCCCCGGTATGAAGTCTGTTTATAAGCCTTACATTCCGCCCACAGGCGGTGAAAGGGCTACTTGGTCGCCGTCCTTAAGGACCGTGTCGAAGCCGGCCACCTTGTTGTTGATAAAGATGATCTTGATATCTTTCTTGGGGAGCCCGAGCCGTTCAACGAGGGCATTGACCGTTTCGCCCGCAGCGATTTCGTTCTGAGCGCTTTCTCGAAAATCGCAGACATCTCCTTCGGCCAGGGTGGCAAAGCACTTGAGATGAACTTTCATGGGGTTCTCCTTTAGCAAATGTTTGATTCAAATGGGTTTCGCCAGATCTTTGCAAAACCCGGTTCTCGCGGCGCTTGGGGCAATGCTTAGTTCCACCTCGGTCGGGTTCCATAGAACCCATCTCAAAATTGTCTTTCGGCCCAATATCTTTGTTGGCGCCTTGTTTCAAATCCTCAAAATACTCGAGTATGTCTCCGGTTTGAAACAAGACGCCGCCTCGATTTTGAACCGA
>PUOB01000065.1 GCA_003551985.1 Desulfobacteraceae bacterium
TCTTTACGCGTACGTTTCTGTCGGGCGGCGCGGCGGTATTTCCGGAATCGCGTCAAAACATGGATCAGGCGGTGGCGGCGCGGGCGGCCGGTTTTATTTCCGTCGTGCCGACCCAGCTTATCCGTCTCATGGCCTCCGCACAGGCGGCGGACGCGCTTTCATCCATGCGGGCCATCCTTATGGGCGGGGCGCCTTCGCCCGAATGGCTCATCGACAAGGCGTTGGACCTGTCTTTACCGATCGTTCCCAGCTACGGCTTGACCGAATCGTGTTCCCTTGTTACCGCAGTGCCGAAGGGTTCGGACCGGGGCGACTATAAAACGGCGGGGAAGCTTCTTCCCCACCGGGCGTTGGCACTCGACAAAGGGGGCCGTATCCGGCTTGGCGGGAAAACCCGGTTCGCTTATTATATCCAGGGCGGCACAAAGATATTCCCCTTTGTTTCAGGGTGGTTTACGACATCCGATTTGGGGCGGACCGATGAGGCGGGCAATTGGATCATCAGGGGCCGGGCCGATGAGATATTTATCTCCGGCGGTGAAAACATCAACCCGTTTGAAATTGAAGCATACCTGACGGCAATCGAAGGTATTGACGCAGCCGTTGTTGTGCCGGCCCCCCACCCGGAATTCGGAATGGTACCGTGGGCGTTTGCGGCCTCGTCGGGCAAAATTGACGAGGCGCGGCTGCAGGCGTTATTGAAAAAGGATTTGCCGGTTTTCAAAATACCCAAACGAATCATTGCCATGGGCCGGAATGCAGCCATGGGCCCGAATGGCACCGGGGCCGGAATCAAGGCGGATCGGGCATACTTTAAGCAGGCGGCGGCAAGGATGGCAGGGGGTAAGCTATGACGCCATGCCTTCATATGGCCTTTTTCGGCGAAAAAAACAGGCGGCCCGTTGTGTTTTTGCACGGCTTCATGGGAAGCGGGGCCTCATTCGCGCCTCTGGTTGATTTTCTGCCGAAGGATTATTATTCTTTAACGGTAGATCTTCCCGGTCACGGCAAAAGCCTGTTCAGCCGGCTTGGCTGCCTGGCGTCGCTCGAATCCTTCGAGGACGTCGCATCCATGGTCCTTGATGATCTGGATGCCGCCGGTATTGATCGGTTTGTGCTGTACGGATACTCCATGGGGGGACGCCTGGCCCAGCAGGCCGCCCTGACGGCGCCGGAACGGATTGACGGCCTGGTACTCGAATCGGCCGGTTTTGGTATTTCCGATCCGGACGTCCGCCGGGTAAGATATGAAAATGACTGCCGGCTGCTGGACGGTATCCGGGACGGGTCGGATTTTGACCGGTTATTGGACCAATGGCATGATATGGCCCTTTTTAATACGTTGTCCCCTGCACTGAAAAGCCGCTTGAAAGCCCGGAAGCGGCTCAATGGTCCCTTGGAACTGAAACGGGCCATGGCGCTTTTGAGCGTCGGGAACCAGGCCTGCCTGCTGCCTGATCTGGCACGGGCGCCGTTTCCGATAGCCTTGTTGTACGGCCAGGCCGATGCCAAATATACTGCCCTTGCCGAACAGGCCAAAGCGCACCTGCCCCGGGCGGACGTCCACTTGATTCCGGGGGCATCGCATAACATCCATATCCAGTACCCGGAAACAACAGCGCGGATGCTCGTGGATTTTTTACGGCGGCGCATGAACCAGAAAACTCGATCTTGAACTTTTTACGAAGCCGTCAAAGTTGATAGTCTCGTGAAAAGTCTCGAACCCAAGCTTGTCAAACTTTTCAGAACCGTAGGGGCGAATAATCATTCGCCCGCAAAAAGGGCGAATGATTATTCGCCCCTACAAAGAACCCGTCGTGAATCGGGAGACAAAAGCCGACTTTTTACAAAGCCGTCGGAAAACCGACTTTTTACGAGACTATCAAAGTTGTCAACTATGAAAATCCAGGTATATTGTTTTGCCACACTGTCCGGTTACGCACCCGGGGATGGCCAACTCGACATTCATGAAGGGGCCACGCCCGAAGACGTTATCAACCGGCTGTCCATTCCCCCACAGGACGTTAAAGTTGTTTTTGTCAACGGTCGCAACCAGGGGCGGGATGTTGTTTTGAATGAAAACGACCGGGTAGGGATATTCCCGGCCATCGGAGGCGGATGATTGGACCATACCCTGTTTGTCAGTGAATTGAAAAACAGCGCACGGGCAGGTGATCCGTATCCGGCGGCCTGGATCGGCACGGACACGCTGATCCGCCTTGCTGCCGGACACGGCTTGTCCCCGCTGAAGGCCCAGCGCATCGCCATTGAAAACCGCATTCTGCCGGAACGATACCTGAGAAATTATCCATCCATCAGTTTTGAAGAACACCTTCGGCTGACGGATGCGAGGGTCCTGATCGTGGGCCTGGGCGGCCTTGGGGGAACCATTCTCGAGATAATGGGCCGGACGGGCGCAGGATATTTTATCCTCGCCGACGGCGATTGCTTTGAGGAGAGCAATTTGAACCGGCAGTTACTGGCAACATCGGCCACAATTGGCCAACCCAAGGCCCACGCGGCCCGTCAGCGCCTGGCGGCCGTCAATCCCTTTTGCGAGGCTGAGGTGGTTGCCGACTTCCTTGGCAAAAAAGATTTGCCGGGGCTTTTTGAGCGGGTCGACCTGGTGGTGGACGCCCTTGGCGGCATCGAATTCAGGCCGGTCCTCATGGAGGAAACCGCAAACGCGGGCTTACCGCTTGTCACCGGTTTTATCGCTGGCACAACCGGGTTGGCGGGCACGGTTTATCCCGGCGGGAAAAACCCGTCGGCCTTCTGGCAGGGAGAGCACGGGCAGGGTGCGGAATGCGTCCTGGGAAATGTCGCCACTATCGTCAGCCTCATTGCCACAATCCAGGCCGGCGAAGTTATCCGCATACTCACCGGGAAAAAATCCGGTCTTGCCGACAAGGTGTTTTTGGCGGATCTGGACTCCATGACCTTTGACCTGTTTGAATTGTGACGGCTTTGTAAAAAGGCCAATGATTATCCCTGTTGTTCGGTGGCGATGCCGTCGGGTTTTGAAAACA
>PUOB01000216.1 GCA_003551985.1 Desulfobacteraceae bacterium
ATCCGGCTCATCCGGCTCATCGGGCTCATCAGGCTCATCCGGCTCATCGGGCTCATCGGGCTCATCAGGCTCATCGGGCTCATCGGGCTCATCGGGCTCCTCCGGTTCATCGGGCTCATCGGGTTCATCGGGTTCCTCAAGCTCATCCGGTTCCCCGGGCTCATCAGGCGCCTCAGGCTCATCCGGTTCATCCGGCTCATCGGGATCGCCTTCTCCAATATCAAAGGGCATTATGCCCTGGATGGGATCCCCCTCGCCAGGCGGCAACCCTTGAGTCTCGGCACCGCTTTGAGGAAACACTTCATTGCCGTCCAGATCGTATTGAACGATTGTCATACTGCCGCCCGCGCCTTCTGTGCCGCCAGCCGCGGGTGGATCGATATCGATATCCTCATCTCCTTCGATGGCTTCCAGAATCCGCTCCGCCTCGGCAAAGAGATCCGAAACACCAACGTCGGCCCCGGCATAAACGTCTTCATCCAGAAGAATATCGCTCATCCGGCCGATATCGATCTGCGTCGGCGGCTGACCGTCGAGCGTGATGGATACGCTTCCGCCGCTGTCCGTGACAATCCGGTCATTGGCATATATAACGCTGTTGGGTCCGAGCACGCGTTCCGTCCCATCGGTGGACACCGCCCTGACCGTTCCATACAACAGGATCACTTTCCCTATAATCAGATTTCCCGTTTCCATAATATCACCCCTGCTTATTGGTTGTATGTGTTTAGTGGTTTTTCAACCTGCTTAAATGCAATATATCTCTAAATGGCGGGATGTCTATTGGACCTTGGTACAGGTAGGCAGGAAATAAAGCGGTTTCGGTCATTTTTTTTCGCGGGGTGGCATGCGTTTTTGGAGAAATTCGCCGCAGGGGCATGGGGAAAGGGTCTGTATGAAGAAGTGTCTGATGGATTCATGACCATTGCGTCTTTTACTTGCCCAATCGAACGCCGCCTTGGAAACAGAATCTCCCCGCAGCGGCCCGATTAAAACGTTTTCCGGCACCCCAGAAGGATCTGGTGGGTGTTGTAGGTGTAGGCGGCGGCGTTGGAGTCGCTGTCCGTGAAGCGATACTCAGCAAAGATGTCGACGCCTTCGGCAGCCCGGTATTCACCCTGCAGAGAAACCGTAATGCGGTCATCCTCGCGCTTGTAGCGAATCATCGTGCCGTCTGCGGCGAATTCCCGGTTGGTATCCGGGTACACACTTCTGCAGAATTCCCCCCGCAGGTCGAAATGCCATTGCCTGGCGGCCGGATAGGTGATGCCGGCATGGACCTTGTGGCGCAGTGGGGAGTAACTGAAAAAATAGTCATCTTCTTCCAGATCCGCACGGTTGTTGTATTCAGCTTCATACTCGCTGTATATGCTGACTTTTTTACGGGACTGCGAAACTCGACAGAGGTGCGGTTTCGTATACCGGTCAGGTAGTCATAGGCATTTTTGGCCTCAACCCAACCCAGTGCATAGGTGAGCCTGATCCGGAGGTCCTGGACGGTGCGGTCAAGGGCCAGTTGAAGCGTAGGTGTGGCCGCATAAACGTCGAACCCCGCCCTCATGTGCCATATATCGTATCGCTTGTCCCGGGTTGCACCGGCGAAAATCATCTTCAGGGCGCTTATAAAAGCGCTCTTACTTTGTACGCCGAATTGCGAATGGAAAAAGGCTTTTTAGCTGCCGGCACCGCCGGTTTTATTGCATCAAAAAACGCACCAGCACACCATTTACCTGCCCGGGGTTTTCGTAATGTACGAGATGTCCGCCGCCCTCGATTTCATTGTATTCTATGGAGGGTATCGCATTTTTGATATTTACGATGGAATCTTCCATAATCACTCTATCGGCAGAACCCCAGTTAAGGAAAACGGGTGTCTCTGATTTTTCGACCGCCTTATACTGTGGCGTGAAATCGGCAAAAGCGTCGTTGCGAAGGTTTGACAGCCTTGCCCTTTTGAAGCCCCGATAGGTAAGCTGTTTCATGTACTTCTCGGTGTATTCGTCCGGTATGGCGCCGGTATCCGCAAATACTTTATTCGGATAATTGATATTTATGCGGTCAAGCAAGACCTGTGACAGATACTCTCCGACGCCGGGAGTTCTCACAACGGTGATCATTGCCTTCATCGGGAGCACATTGATGAACGGCGACAGGAGTGCCAGCTTCCGGACTTTTTCAGGATGCCTGGCTGTGAAGTAAACGGCAATGCTGCCGCCCTGCGAAGTCCCCACCAGGTTGACCGGGTCATTGATATTAAGCGTCTCAAGCAATTCCATAAGCTGGCGGTCATAAAGTTCACGGGAGTAAGTTGCAGGCGGTCGGTCGGAGTAGCCGAAACCGTAGAGGTCATATCTGAGGACGCGGAAACCGGCTTCGTGCAGGGCTGTCATGTTGTTGTCCCAGGAAAATGAAGGTGCGGCGTTTCCGTGAACCAGCACCACCACATCCCCTTCCTCGGGGCCGCTGACTTCGTAGTGCACCATCCCGTCGCTGAGCCGGATAAAATCCTTGCCGAGTTTTTTCCTGGTCTCGTCGTTCAGATCCTTTGTCTCGAGATCCCCTGTCAGAAAAGGAAGCCCGGCCAAAATAACCGCAAGGACGAGTACCGCGAATGCCAATTTTTTCATCGCGCCTCCTGGTGTGGTGATGTGGTGTCCGCCTGTGTCAAACGCTACTCTGACCAAATACTGTATGCCTGTTTAAATTGCATTGTCCGGATCACCTCCTGAAAAGATCATGGCAAACCGGACAGATTGCGTGCATATTAAACTATCAACTTTGTTCATCCGGGAGGTGAGAAACATCGTGGGCGACAATGTCGAGATCGAGATAAAAAGCGATATGACACCCACCGTCGCCCCGGTCGACGCCCCCATTGTGGATACCATGACCCGGGCCCTGTTGCGGCACGACCCGTCCGCCGTGATACTGCCCGCCCTGACAACCGGCTTTACCGACGCCGGCCACTGGAAAAAACTGGGCATGAAATGCTACGGGTTCAGTCCGCTCAAGCTTCCGCCGG
>PUOB01000031.1 GCA_003551985.1 Desulfobacteraceae bacterium
GTTTGGGTGTTCTCCCGGCGAAGCGTCGATAGGCAGAAAGCGATGCGCTTCCTTCGTCAGCACATCCTATGGCCTTCAGCACATTCTATGGGCTGGGCGATTTTCCCGCTCGCTACCGGTTTTGCTCCCGCTTCTCAAACGGCAATATGACCCTGGGTTTTGCGTTGATGGCCGATAATGTGTGTTCTATGTCCCGGCCGGTCAGGGCTTGCCGGTCTGAACCGGATGCGGCCATGAGAATGGCTTCGGCAACCCCCGGCCCGCAAACAACGTCCGCGATTTTGGGTATGGTATCGATGACCATGCGGACGCCCCGCTGCTTGAGGAATTTTAGCCGGTCGGCGCAGACGGCGTCGGTAATCACGGTTTTCCCGTCCAGCGCCTCGATGCCGCAATCGCCCAGGTCTTCAAAGAACCGGTAATACGGCACCACGATGATATCGGCGGCTTCGATGGCCGCGGCAACGATATGCGCGTTGTATGCGCTTAGAAAAAAGGTCTTGTCGGCCATTTTTTTTGCCGGCAGCTTTTCGGATACCGGGTAGACGTATTGGGCATAGAGGTAGAGGTCTTCCAGGGAGTCCAGTATTTTCGGAATGCCGCAGAACAATACCGGATCGCAGAATCTGAGGTTGTCCGTATATTCAAGGAGATGTTTTGCCGTTGCCGTATCCGTTATGCCGGCGGTAAACAGAACTTCCGCGTCTTCAAATACGCTTTCCCCGTAATCGCCATCGATTTCAAGAAGCGTCCATTTGCGGCATGTACCGAGCAATCGGCGGCCGCTGGACAGCGGTTTGCTGAAAAAACCGCCAAGGGCGTCGCGCTTTTCTTCCTGCCGGGCAAGCAGGTTTTCAGGGCCCGCCTGAAATGGCGGCCGGAGGTTTTCCAGTGCCAGCACGTCGGCGCGGCTTTCCCATTTATCAAGCGCTTCAGCCGCCCGGTCCATATCGCCGCCGGTTTCAACATGGATGACATGAACGTCATCGCCCTGAAACCGGACCCGGCGTTCAAACCCCTTTTCCCCGTTTTTAAGATTTATTGCCGCGATGGTCTTCATTGGCCGGTCCTTGCGTTGTGATCGATATCCCCTCGAGGTATTGCCCCACGCGGGTGATGTTGGTCGTAAACATGCGGATACCGGTCATGCGGGTATAAATATCGTCTCGGTTGCCGCATATTTCTGCAAATTCAGGACCTATGGCGACTGATGGATCGTTTGCCGTTTTGGCCGCCTCGCTTTCGGATATTGCACGGGTATAACCGTCCAGACGATCTTTCAATACCTGGAAATAATCAATGCCGGTGCCGGTCAGGATTCCGGCGGTTTCTGACAAACCGTTTGAAAGTTCATATACCCGCTTCCAGTAGTTTTCAAGAAGCGCCTGCTTGTGGGGCGAACGCTCCAGGTGAAAAGAAATCGCCAGGCCGGTGGCGACGATTTTCAAAACCGCAAGTTCGTATTCAACGGTGGTCCGGTTGATATGCGCTTCTTTCTGGAGCCTGTCCATCTGCCACTTGATTTCCTCCCGGTCGACGGCATAGTTGAATAAATCTTCGCCCGCCCGGTCTATGTCCGCCTGATCTACATCCAACTGATCCATAAATATCTTTCCATTCATTATTTTTACGACGCCGTCAAGGCGTTACAAGCGACACGATCTGCTTTTTCGCCTCCTCAAGGGAAAGCCGGCTCATGTTGAGGACCATGTGGTAGCTCAGCGGATCATTGAAGTCTGTGGTCCCCAGCTTTGCATACAGATTTCTGCGGCGTTTTTCCCCCCCCAGCACTTCCTGGTATGCCTTGCTGTCGGACAGCTTGTAGTGGCGCTGCATAAATTTTATTCGCTGCGCTTTATCCGCCACCAGAAGAAAATGGTAAGTGTCCTCACGGTCGGCCAGGATGTACTGGCTGCCGCGTCCCAAAAGAACCACGTTGTCCCGCTTTGCCAGATCGGTGATAACCTCCTGCAGCTTTTCGACATAAATGACTTCGTCGATATAACCTGATTTTTCCCCTGCAAGCCGCTCCATGTATTTTCGGCTTATCATGGTGGAGACAATCTTGGAAAAAAGACCACCCGCAATGTTTTCCATATCCGTAATGGACTCCTTCGTCACCCGGATGCGCTTGGAAAGCTCCTGGATAACGGCATCGTCCATAAATGTATAGCCCAGCGATTCGGCAACCATCATGCCCAGGGTGCGGCCGCCCGCCCCGAACTGTCTGGAAATCGTGATAACAGCCATGGTAGACTCCGTTTTCTAATTATGTTCGCGTTTTCCCGTAAAGATCCTTCAATCCACAGACGTCGCTTCTTTTCATTCACCTTCGGTCAACCCTTCAAAACCAGGCCGGCGATAAACCGGATCTTTTGCATTGCAGGGTTTAAAAATAAGATAAACATAATCGACAGGGGTTTCACGGAAAAAATAATGGAATAACTCGCTTGCGGTCAACCCAGAACCCGCAGGACCGTATCGATCCGTGCAAGTTTTTCAGCGGCGATACGGGATTCTTCCGGTGTCAACGTTCCCCCGGCTTTCATTGCGGCAAGCTGTTTGACCGGGGTATAGACGGCATCAACCGCGCCTTTTACGTTCAGGTTGTCGTTCATACGGCTTTCAAATGCCGTAGTCAGCTGATCGGCAGTGCCGGGTGCGCCCAGGTCGGCGGTATTTGCTGCCAGGCCGCTTTTTTTCAGCCGGGCGGCAAGATCCCTCAGGGTGTCGATTTTACCCCGGGCCCGGTGAAGCTTGTTGTCGTCAAGGTGGATGCGTTCCTGAAAGTGATTGTATATCAGGAAAAACCGGATGTGATGGGGTCTGAACCCTTCATTGGCAAGGTCGTCGAGATAGACGATGTTCCCCGTGCTCTTGGACATTTTTTTGCCCCCGGACAACACGGGTTCACAGTGAAGCCAGAAATTTGAGAGTTTTTTGCCTGAAACCGCCTCGACCACCGCGATATTGTAATCATGGTGCCGGTAAAGGTTGTCGGTGCCCCCGCACCAGA
>PUOB01000403.1 GCA_003551985.1 Desulfobacteraceae bacterium
AAGCGGATGGCCTTTTCCACGGATTCCTACGTGGTTGACCCCATCTTCTTTCCCGGGGGCAATATCGGAGACCTTGCCGTCAACGGCACGGTCAACGATATCGCCATGAGCGGGGCGGAGCCGTTATACCTGAGCGTCGGATTGATTATCGAAGAGGGCTTTTCCGCCTCGGATTTGGCAGTCATCATCCAATCCATGGGCCGAGCCGCCGGTATCGCGGGGGTCCGCATCGTTGCCGGAGATACCAAGGTCGTACAGCGGGGTGCGGCCGACAAAATCTTCATCAATACCTCCGGTGTCGGCCTGATTCCTGATGGCGTTCATATTTCCGGGGCCAATGCCCGGGTCGGGGATCGGATCATTTTGAGCGGCACTATGGCGGATCACGGCATTACCATTATGAACCGGCGGGAAGGCCTGTCCTTTGACGCCCCGGTCAAAAGCGACAGCGCGCCCTTAAACCACATGGTTGCGCGGATGCTTTCGGCAAGCCGGGATATCCATGTACTGCGCGATGCCACGCGGGGCGGCGTGGGGACGGTGTTAAACGAGATCGCCCTGCAGTCCGGCGCCGGCATCAGAACAGGCGAGTCCGAACTCCCGGTTAAGCCGGCAGTGGCCGGTCTGTGCGAGCTGCTAGGCCTTGATCCCCTCTACGTGGCAAATGAAGGCAAGCTGGTCGCGGTCGTCGCCAACCACGATGCCGGGGCCGTGCTTTCGGCCATACAGGAGGACCCGTTCGGGGCGGATGCCCGGATTATCGGAGAGGTGGTGTCAACGCACCCCGGTCGGGTTGTTCTTGAGACGATCGTCGGCGGGGAGCGGATCGTGGAAATGCCGGCCGGTGAGAACCTGCCGCGGATTTGCTGAGTCAGGGGCAGTTTTTCCGTTCGCGTACGTGAAATTCTGAGAAATTGCTCATAACGCAGATATTGGACTTTTTACGAAGTCGTCATATATTACTCCCTGGCCCATCCTTTGGCCCGCTCCACGGCCCGCTGCCATCCGCGGAGACACTCGTCCACTTTTTCCTGGGACTGTTTCAACTGGAACGACCGGTCCTCCTTCCAGTAGCCTTTGATCTGATCTGTGTCTTTCCAGACGCCCACGGCCAGACCGGCCAAAAAGGCGGCGCCCATGGCGGTGGTCTCGATATTCTCCGGGCGGCTTACCGTCACGCCGAGAATATCGGCCTGGAACTGGCAGAGGTAGTTGTTGGCGCTGGCGCCGCCGTCCACCTTCACGATCTTGATCCGGATGCCGGAATCCTTGACCATTGCGGTGAGCAGATCATTGGCCTGATAGGCCATGGCCTGGAGGCCGGCGCGGACCAGATGGTTTTTGGTGGTTCCCCGGGAAATGCCCACCATGATCCCCCGGGCATAGGGGTCCCAGTGGGGGGCGCCAAGGCCAACGAACGCCGGGACGATAAAAAGCCCCTCGCTGGATGGGATGGACGTGGCCATTTTTTCGGTTTCGCTCACATCGTCAAACAAGTTGAGATCGTCGCGCATCCACTGCATGAGTGCGCCGGCAATAAAGACCGATCCTTCCAGGGCGTAGGTCACCTGGTCGCCGATCTGCCATGCGATGGTGGTCAGAAGTCCGGAGGGGGAGGGGATGGGTTCGGCGCCGGTGTTCATGACCATGAAGCAGCCGGTGCCGTAGGTGATTTTGGTCATGCCCTTTTCATATCCGGCCTGGCCGAAGAGGGCCGCCTGCTGGTCGCCGGCAACGCCGGCGATGGGAACCTCGTGCCCGAAGACGCCTTTGTCGGTCTTGCCTAAAATGCCGCTGGAGGGCTTCACCTCGGGGAGGATATCTTTGGGGATCCCCAGCTTAGCCAAAATTTCCGGCTCCCATTCCAGCGTATGGATGTTGAAGATCATGGTGCGGCAGGCGTTGCTCACGTCGGTAGCGTGAACGCCGCCGCCTGTGAGCTTCCAGATAAGCCAGGAATCGACGGTGCCCACCTTGAGGCTGCCCTGTCCGGCCAGTTCCCGCGCCTCGGTATTGTTCCTGAGGATCCACCGGATTTTGGACCCGGAGAAATAGGCGTCGGTTACGAGCCCGGTTTTTTCCTTGATGACCGCGTCGAATCCCTCGGCCTTCAACTGGTCGCAATAGTCGGCGGTGCGGCGGCACTGCCAGACGATGGCTTTGCCTACGGGTTTGCCGGTATCGGCGTGCCAGGCAATCACCGTTTCCCGCTGGTTGGTGATGCCGATGGCGGCCACGTCCGAAAGGGAGAGGCCCGCCTTTTTCAGGGCCGCTTCCATGGTGTTTTTCTGGGTTTGCCAGATGTCTTCGGCTTCCTGCTCAACCCAGCCGGATTTGGGGTACTGGCAGGAGAATTCCTCTGAGGCCATGGCGATGACGCTGCCTTTGTCGTCGTAGAGAACGGTTCTTGAACTGGTGGTACCCTGGTCCAGGGCCATGATGATCTGGGACATGGTTTGCCTCCTGGCGGATGGAACGGTTGAATGATAAGATCAGACCAGCAGATATTCACCGGCGAGCCGACTGTAAGCCGAAATTTGTTCGGACTGCCAGGCCTCGTCGTGGTCCAGCTCTTCAGCCATGAGCCGGGCGACTTCCGGGGCCATGGCGATGCTGGCCCGGGCATCCAAAAGCAGGGCCCGGCTTCGGCGGGCCAGAAAATCCTCCACCGTCCGGGCCATCTCCGACCGGACGGACCAGACCACCTCGGCCTTGATATAGGGCAGATCGTCGTGGAGTTTGTCGCCCAGGACGGGGTTGGCCTTGATCAGCTGTTTTATGTGGATGGCGTCGGAGCCGTAGTATTGGAGCGGATCGGCCTTGTCAAAGTGCTTCAGCCATCCGTGGACCCGAAGTTTCTTGGTCACGCATTCCCGTTCGTCCAGACCGGCCACCAGCAGCGCCTGGTTGACGGTGTCCTCGGCCATTTTTCGGTAGGTGGTCCATTTGCCCCCGGTAATGGTCACCAGGCCCGACTCGGAGATCACCAGGTAGTGATCCCGGGAAATGGCGGC
>PUOB01000310.1 GCA_003551985.1 Desulfobacteraceae bacterium
CGGCTATTGACGCAAATGGAGACTGTTTCATGAAGACCTTGTGGAGAAAGGCCAAAACCGCCATTAAGGAACAAATTCCCACCAATGCTTACCGATTGTGGATTGAGCCGATTGGATGCCTTGAATCCGGCGATGAAAACCAGGTTGTGTTGTCATGCCCGAATTTTTTCATTAAAAAAAGGGTAACAGCGAACTACGAATCGCTGATCAGGGATGCACTCAATCGTGCTGCAGGAAAAATGCTGGGTTTTGATCTCAAGGTGGATCAAAGCGGCAACGGAAATGGCAACGGCAATGGCAACGGCAATGGCAGCGGCAACGGCGGCTCAGCCACTTCAGCGTCGACTGCGCCCGCTGATGAGTCGCAGCTTTTCCTGCCGGGCATCCGCGTTCAGCCTGTGAACGGCAGAAAGTTTCGCAGGGATTATACGTTTAACGATTTTGTTGTCGGGCAAAACAGCGACCTCGCATACCGTGCGGCATTCTCCCTTGCATCCAAGAAGACGTCCGAGCCCAATGCCCTTTTTCTGCTTTCCCAATCGGGAATGGGAAAAAGCCATCTTTCACAGGCTGTCGGTCACAAGATCCTTTCTACGTATCCCGGGGAAAGGGTTTATTACATCAGCACGGAGGACTTCACCAACGAGATGGTTCACAGCCTCCAAAACAACACCATTGAAAATTTCAAGCGCCGGTATCGTGAAAATTGCGACGTGCTGCTCCTTGAGGAAGTCCATCTGCTGTCCGGGCGCACGCGAACCCAGACGGAGCTGGCACTGACGCTCGACTATCTCCTTGAATCCGGAAAAAAACTTATTTTTTCAAGCTGTTATTCGCCGTCTTCGATTCCGAAAATGAGCGACCACCTGGTCTCGCGGCTGTCCCAGAGCATGGTGACCGTCATCGAAGCCCCGGATTATCGGACCCGGCTTCGGATTTTAAAACAGAAAGCCGCCACCCGGGGTATCGACATTCCGCCGGAGGTCGCCGAATACATGGCCGGCGAACTCAAGGACAACGTCCGGCAAATCGAAAACGGCCTTGTCAGCGTGGCATCGAGGTCCTGCCTGATGGGAGCCTCCATTGACCTGAAACTTGCGGAAGATGTCGTCCAGAATATCGTCGCCCAGCGCAAGCGGATTACCACTGAAACCATTACCCGCCTGGTCGGGCGCGAATTCGGCGTTTCAATAAAGGATATTGTGTCCAAGTCCCGGAAGCAGGCCATTGTGAGGCCGAGACAAATCGCTATTTTCCTTGCCAGGCGGCATACAAGCCGCTCCCTTGCAGAAATCGGCAAGCGGTTCAATCGTATGCACGGCACGGTGATCCACTCGATCAACAGTGTGGAAAAGGAAATGAAGCGCAAGGGCGAGCTGTACCAGCAGGTGAGGATTATCGAGAAGAAACTCGAATCCGGGCAGTTTTAACGATGGCGATTTCTTCGGCCGCTTTCAACACGCTTTGCAACATTGTTGGTGAAAACAATTGCTCCCGGCTGACCGAGGACCAGGTATGCTACGCCTACGATGCCACCCGCCGGTTTTATCCCCCCGAAGCGGTTGTGTTCCCGAAAGACGCCGGGGAGGTATCCGCCATTCTCCGTCTTGCGAACGAATACGGCTTCCCGGTAACGCCGAGAGGGGCCGGGTCCGGTATGAGCGGCGGGTCGCTGCCGCTTGAAGGCGGCGTCGCAATGGTGATGACCCGGTTTAACCGGATTTTGAGCATTGACACGGACAACCTGGTCGCGTCCGTCCAGCCGGGGGTTATCACCGGGCATTTCCAGAAAGCGGTCGAAAAAAAGGGGTTGTTTTATCCCCCGGATCCGTCGAGCGCCGAATTTTCGAGCCTGGGCGGCAACCTGGCAGAGTGTGCCGGCGGCGCCAGGGCGGTAAAATACGGTGTGACCCGGGATTACGTGCTTGGCATGGAAGTGGTGCTGCCAACGGGTGAAATCGTACGTTTCGGGGTCAATACGGCAAAAGGCGTCGTCGGGTATGACCTTGCCCGGCTGGTTGTCGGCTCCGAGGGGACCCTGGGGGTGATAACGGAAATTACCCTTCGCCTGCTCCCGCTCCCGGAAACATCGATGACCGTGATGGCGATCTGTGACAAAATGGAGGCCGCCGCCGAGTGCGTTGCCGAAATTATCCGCAAAGGCATCGTCCCCCGGGCCATGGAATACATGGACAATGCCGCGATTCGGTGCGTGGAAAGGCATCTTGGGACGGGCCTGCCCGTGGATGCGGCGGCGATTCTTTTGATAGAGGTGGACGGGCGGCCGTCCGAGGCCGAATTTTTGTCCCAAAGGATTGTTTCCGTGCTTGAGGCTTATCCCGGCGTAAAAAGCCGAATCGCCGAATCCGCGGAAGAAGCCGCCCGTTTCTGGAAAGCCCGCAAGTCCATATCGCCGGCGCTCCGGGCCTACGGGACCGGAAAGATGAACGAGGACATCGTCGTACCGCGCAGCCGGATGCCGGAAATGGTATCCAGAATACGTGAATTGGGTGAAAAAACAGGTTTGACCTTGGTCAGTTTCGGTCATGCGGGAGACGGCAACATCCATTTCAATGTCATGTTCGACAAGGATGATGCACGGCAGGAAGCCCTTGCGCTTGAAGTCGTGAATGCCGTGTTTGATTACACGCTGGCGTTGGGCGGCACCATATCCGGCGAGCATGGCGTGGGCATTTCAAAGGCACCTTATATGGAAAAGGAAATTTCCGGCGAGGTGATTGCCCTCATGAAGCGCATCAAGAAGGCATTCGACCCCGCCGGCATATTAAACCCGGGTAAAATGTTGTTGTAGGTTTGGTTATACACCCGGGTCACTGAATTTTCTGTGATACTTCATAGGCACTCATCATATCTTCCAATTGTTCGATTTTCAGCTGCTCGGATTGTTCTACAGCGCATCGAAGCCTGACGGCGCAGAACTTTCTGCAAAGCGTTGCGCTGACATCGAACCTGCCGTAGCAGTCTACCTGGTCCATATATTCATTGTCTTTAA
>PUOB01000221.1 GCA_003551985.1 Desulfobacteraceae bacterium
ATGCCGCCGAAGTTGTAATGTATCTAACGGGCGCGGTGAGCCGTTTTCAAACTGATCAATTTCAACCGGGGGGTGCCGGGTATTGCCCTAAGGCAACAATTGCAGGGGGTTGCTGGTAACTCTTGGCGAAGCGCAGATTAGCGACCTGTGTTCTTAGCCGTTTATCACAGGGCGCATCGGAGCGAGCCATAGAGGTACCAGCGTTCTCCTGCTGTTGCCGTGGGCAATACCCGGCGCCTCCCGGGGGAAATTGTCCTTATTCCATATTCCTTGATTCCTTGCACTTTTCTTCTTTCATCCCACCGCATAATAAACCACCGCCACTGCAATAAGGCTCACGATCCGGAAAAACTGCCCCATGAAAAGCAGCTGCAGGCCGGTTTTGGGGGAAAAAACCCCCATGTATCGCGGCAGCTGGTGCCGCAGCGCCCGCACGGGAAACGCCAGAATGTTCCCGGCGATAAGGGCGAGCACGGTCTCCTTGACGGTGATCACCCCCTGGTCGAGCAGGGCGCCGGCTGCTGCGAACCCGGACGTGAATTCCGCCACAAAGCTCAGGATAACGACCGACAACGCTTCAACAGGAACGAATTCAACCGTGAGCCGGTCGGCCATCATGTCCCTTAGTGCGTCAAAGGCGCCCATGGCCGTTACAAGACTGATCCCAACGTAAATGGGAACCACGTAAAACAGGATATTGGCATACCGGCCGGGCAGGCGGGTTTTTATGGCCTGCCAGGCACCGTTTGTTTTTCGGGGCGCCTCACGTGCTTTTGTATCGTTTTCAAAGGGCCGCGCCGGTCCGGCCGGCCGCACGAAAAAGCGGCCGTAGAGGACAAAAAGGATTGTCCGCAGCACCACGGCGGCAAAGGTCAGGGCGAAATACCACAGCCCGGCGGTTTTGGTGATGGATACCACCACGAAAAAGGTGGTGGGCAAATGAAGGAAATAGGCCGGGAGCTGGTTGATGAAATTGGTCAGAAACATCTGCTGTTTCGTGATCTTTTCCTCGCTGTAAAAGTCGACCAGCATGGCGTTTGCCGTCACGCCTGAAAAAAACGCCGCGGAAAAAGACGCGCTGCACCGCTGTCCCAGGTTTGCATAGCCAAACATGGGGCGCGCAATGACACCAAGGCGTTTTGTCCACCCCTTTGCCTCGATTGCCTGGGCGACGGCAAGCCCCGCCCCGATGAACACGCAAAGACGTGCCAGCGGAATGATTATCCGGTCCAGAAGCGCGGCGCCGTCCATGGCGTCGATCCACCACATCCCGGCGCCCGCCATGAGCCCGGAGATCACCAGGGATATGACAAGCCCCTTGTATTTTGGCTGGTTTTTTTGCATCGAATATCGTTTATTGTTTTTTTCGTTTCGCAAGGATCAACGTCCAGTAATCCGGCGGGGCGGCGTTGAATTCGGATACGTCGTCCACGACCCTTTCGTCGGGAAGCCCGCAGCTGACCACGCCCACACTGTTGTCCGCCCACCCGTTGTCCGAAAGTGCCCGGCAGATATCATCGACATTTTTATAGGCTTTTAAGAATACCGCATTTTCGGTGTGTCCGGCAACATCCCGGAACCGGTCTCCGCCCTTGACCCCGGACATGATCACGAGGGACTCCTCGCCCTCCACAAGCTGCCGGTTTGTCCGGGCCGCCGCCGCCTGGTACGAAGTGATGCCGGGTACGGCCACCAGCTTCGCACCGGGTGCGACCCGTCTGACATGCCGGGCAAGGTATCCGTACGTTGAATAGGTGAGGCAGTCCCCCAGCGTCAGAAATGCGGCGTTTTTCCCCTGCTCGAGTGTCCCCGCGACAATGCGGGCGTTTTTTTCCCATGCCGCTTCAAGCACGTCCTTGTCCTTGCACATGGGAAAGGCGATCCGGTGCACGGGCGTATTTTGCGGGATGTGCGGCGCGGCGATTTTCACGGCCAGGCTGTGGCTGTTCTTGGTGGAGGATGCCGCGTAGATCACGTCCACGACGGAAAGCGCCTTAACCGCCTTGAGCGTCATGTGATCCGGGTCTCCCGGTCCCACGCCGATGCCGTATAATGTTCCGTACCTTTTTTCCATGTTATCCCTCGTCTTGTTTCGCCTGCAGCACCAGGCTGTTGACCACGGCCGCGGCCACATTCGAGCCGCCTTTCCGGCCGGTGTTGGTGATATGGGGAACATCCGCATCAAGCAGCGCCGCCTTGGATTCGGCCGCGTTGACAAACCCCACCGGAAGGCCGATGACCAGGGCGGGTGCGACGGCATGGTTCCGCACAAGGCGGATGAGCCGGAGCAGCGCCGTGGGTGCGTTTCCCACCACGTAAATGCCGCCTTCCATGAATTTCACAGCCGCATCCACCGCGGCCAGCGCCCGGGTGGTATCGTTTTTTCGGGCGGCCTCAATCACCTGAGGGTCCTCCATGAGACAGGTGACATCGCATCCGAATCCAGCCAGGTCTTTTTTGCGCACCCCCGCCTTGACCATGTTCGTGTCGGTTATAACGGGACGTCCCGCACGTATGGCGGCGATTCCCGCATCAATCGCCCGGGGGTGGATGCGGACGGTCTGCAGATAGTCGAAATCGGCGCTTGTGTGGATCATCCGGCGCACGACGTCCCATTCGGGCGGGTCAAAACCGTGCCTGCCGGCTTCCTGTTCGATGATGGCAAAGCTGTTGCCTTCGATTTCATGGGGCAGCATGTGAATTACTCCCTTGTTTTTTTCATAGGATTTCCGTTTTTAAAGTTTCGGCATGCATCGGCAAAATAGTCACCGATCGCCGGGCAGCTCCTGAAATGAAGGTGCACGTAGCTGCCGAGCGTCTGCTTGACGACCCATCCCGGGCTGCTGCGGCCCTGGTCGCTTTTGTCGGCGGCCTCGTAGACCTGCCTGATCTCCGGCGGCGGGGGGGCGTCGTCTATGAGGCGGGAGTAATGAAATTCGTGCCCCCGGGCGCTCATTCCGGTCGCTGCAATGGGCGTATCGTCGATAAACCGGATTTCCCGGTAGCCAAGGG
>PUOB01000110.1 GCA_003551985.1 Desulfobacteraceae bacterium
CCCCCCGATGCGTCATGCCTGTGCTTCTACGAGCCGGGAATAAAAGCCGCCGGATGTCATGAGGGCGTCGTGGGTGCCGGATTCGATAATTTTCCCGTTGTGCATGACCAGTATGCAATCGGCGATTCGGGCCGTGGAAAGCCGGTGGGCGATGAGTATGGCGGTCCGTTCGGCCATCAGGTTGAAAAGGGCCTGCTGTATGCTGGCTTCCGTTTCCGAGTCGACATAGGAGGTCGCCTCGTCGAATATGATGATCTCGGGGTCCGCGGCCAACGCCCGTGCAATGGAGATCAACTGCCGTTCCCCGGATGAAAGCATGCCGCCGCGTTCGTTGAGATCGGTTTGCAGGCCCTCGGGGAGGCGGTCGATTACTGCTTTGCACCGGGATTGGGTCAGAACCCGTTCGATGCGGCCGTTGTCCGCATTCGAGATTTCCATCGACGGCGGGAAAATATTGTTTTTGACGCTCCCGGAAAACAAAAACGGATCCTGTGCGACAATCGCCATCCGGGTGCGGATTTCCGCGCTGTTAAACAAGCGGATGTCCTTGTCGTTGATCCGGATCGTGCCGGTATCCGGATCATGAAACCGGAGCAGCAGGTTGATAAGGGACGTTTTTCCGGCGCCGGTCGGCCCCACCACCGCCAGGGTCGACCCGGCCCGCAGGTTGAATGAGACGCCTTTCAGAACCGGTTCACCGGGGTTGTACGAAAAGTAGACATTGTCGGCGGACAGTGTTTCGATGCGCCGTGGTACGGGCAGCGCGGCCCCTTCTTCCGGCTCCGGCAGCCGGTCTTTATCATCGAGCACCAGAAGTATCCGCTCAGCGGAGGAGAGGGCATTCTGGGTAATGTTGTACTTTTCGGCGATATCCCGTATAGGCCTGAAAAACATGCGTACGTAAGAGATAAAGACCACCAGTTCCCCAAGGCTCAACCGGCCGTCGATGATCCGCCCGCCGCCGTAATAAATCACCACGGCAAGCGCCACGCTGCTCATCATTTCGATAACCGGCATGAACATGGCGAATACGGTCACCTGGCGCATGCCGGCCTTGTAATGGTCATGGTTGATTTGTTCAAACGCCCGGTAGTTGTTTTTTGTCTGGCCGAACAACTGGAGGATATGGATGCCCCCGATGGTCTCTGAAAACCGGGAATTGATCTCCGCGATTTTGATGCGAAGGGTGCGGTACGCTTCCCGGGCGCTTCCGGCAAAACGCCGGGCCGCGTAAAAGACAAACGGGAACACCGCGTAGACCGCTGCGGCCAGTTTCCAGTCGATGACAAACAGCACCACGGTAATGCCGATAATGAGAAACAGGTCCTTGATCACGAAGATGACCACCGATGTCAGCATTTCGTGCATGTTCTGGATGTCGTTGGTTACCCGGGTGACCAGCCGCCCCACGGGGTTTTTGTTAAAAAAATGAATGGACAGATGCTGGATGTGGGAATACAGCCGAAGCCGGATGTCGTGCATGATTTTCTGGGCGGCGTGCTCCATGATCCGGACCTGGAAGAATGTCATGATGAAATTGAAAAATCCCGTCACCAGGAGCAGGGCCGCGGCTGCGCCCACCCCCCGGATGTGATCGCGCCGGAGTTGCAGGAGGTCATCGTTCGGTAATCCCCTTGCGTTTTCATAGGATATCCGGGCATCCGGGAAATCGGTGGTGAAAAGCCCGGGGTGTTTTTCCACGATTTCCCGGACATGGTCGTGTTCAAGGGAAAACGTGAGCTGCCGGGGGCCGTTTTCCGCCGCGGCCGTCCCCGGGGCGTCCGGGTTTCGGGTGTCCGCGGGCACAATAAAGCGGTCTATGGCTTCCTTGGTGATATACGGGGCCGCCAGCTCCAGAACGGTTGTCAAAAGGATTAATAAAAAGGCAATCAGCAAAACGATTTTGTATGGGGTGGCAAACGGGGCAAACCGTCTGATGAGGCTGTAATCGGCGGATTTTTCAAGATCCTTTTCGGCGAAGAGATCCTTTTGAGAACTCATATGGCTTCCCCCTCACCGGTTTCCAGGCGTTGCAGCATGTCGGCGCGGGCGTAATAACCGCCCCTGGCGACCAGCTGTTCGTGCGTGCCGGATTCTATAACCCGTCCCTTGTCGAGGACGATGATATGGTCCGCAAAGGAGATTGCGGCGATTCGGTGAGAGGCGGCCAATACCGTTTTATCGCCGGCCATCTGGCGTATCGTGTTGATAATGATGCTTGCGGTTTCGGTGTCCACCTGCCCGATGGGATCGTCAAAAAGCATCACGGGGCAGTCGCGCAGCAGGGCCCGCGCAAGGACGATTCGCTGCTTCTGGCCGCCGGACAGGACGACGCCCCGCTCGCCCACCTGGGTATCGATGCCGCCCGGCAGCACCCGGAGGGTTTCGTCCAGGGCCGCTTTTCGGATGCTTTCCTGCAGGCGGTCGTCATCGGCGTCCATGCCGAAGTCGATATTGTCCCGTATGGTGCCGGAAAACAGGTAGGGCTCCTGGGGCACGAGCGCTATGTGGCGGTGAAGATCCTCGATTTTAACGGCTTTGATGTTTTGCCCGTCGAGGGTGATTTTTCCGGATGTGACGTCATAGCGCCGGGTCAGCAGGTTGAACAGGGTTGTTTTGCCGCTTCCCGGCGGCCCGGTGATACCGATAACGCTTCCCGCATTCACATCCAAAGAAAGAGAATCAATGGCATCGTCGCCGGGTGCATTGTATGCAAAGGAGGTCGCCTCGAAATTCACATGGCCTTCCACTTTTTCCAGACGGCGGGCGTCGGGATGGTCCGTGATGTCCGGGCGGGTTTCCATGATGGCGTTGATCCGGTCCAGGGAGGCCATTCCCCGCTGGATCAGGTTGGTGACCCACCCGATGGCCATCATGGGCCACATGATCATGTTGAGGTAGCTGATGAACGCCACGAAATCCCCCGGGGTGATCTGCGCGGTAATGGTCTGGCGGCCCCCGACCAGAATGACGATGGTCAGGGAGATGTTGGTAAAAAAAACCATAAGCGG
>PUOB01000118.1 GCA_003551985.1 Desulfobacteraceae bacterium
GCGACTTGCATGTGTTAAGCACGCCGCCAGCGTTCATTCTGAGCCAGGATCAAACTCTCCACTTAAACTATATAAAGCTTCTTAAAACCGTATATAACGTTTTCTCTTCCCGGCCCGCTTTTTTGCCACTATTTAGTTTTCAAAGATCAAGCGCTGCTCGTTGAGCAACAATTTTTATATATATGCTTTTTACTTTTTGCTGTCAATCAAAAACGTCACTTTTTGCAATTTTTTCCTTAAAGACAGCTTTTTTTCATCGGGGCGGAATACAAACGCCATTTGCGATGAATTTGTGCTTTTTACACCCTGAAATCTTTCATGTCAACACAAAATTTATCAATCCGCATTTTTCTTTTTCCCACAGTTGATGGACGTGTAAAAAGTCGGTTTCAGACGACTTTGTAAAAAGGCCAAGATCAAGGCTTGCGCGATTTTCGAAGAATTGAGCGTACTTAGGTGTACGTGATGTTCTTCGGAAATCGCGCGTAACGCAGATATTGGACTTTTTACGAAGTCGTCACAGTTGACAACGGTTTGCGGGCTTCATACGTTTTAATTGCAATATCAGGTGATTACTTTTTGCCATGGAAGGCCTTGAACGTCTCAACCACGTATGCCTGCTGATCTTCCGTCAGTTCAGGATAGATGGGTATCGCCAGGGTATGCGCTGCCGCATGACTCGCATACGGAAAGTCATCCTCCCCGTAGCCAAGGTCCGCGAAACAGGCCTGCATATGCAGGGGCACGGGATAATAAATCTCGCACCCGATATTGTTTTTCAGCAGGAAGTCCTTCAAGGCATCCCGGTTTTCAGATACTTCGATGACAAACTGGTTGTATATATGCCGATCGTGCTTTTCCAGGGGCAGCCGTATCGAATCGGAGAGCCCCTCGTCTTTGATCATCCGGCGGTAACGCGCCGCGTTTCGCTGCCTTGCGGCCGTCCATTCATCAAGGCGCTTTAGCTTAATGGAAACAATGGCCGCCTGCAGGGCGTCGAGTCGAAAATTACCCCCGATATAATGGTGGTAATATTTTGGATGCCCGCCGTGGACCCGTAAAATGACGAGCATATCATACAACGCTTTCGAGTCGGTCGTAACGATGCCCCCGTCACCGAATCCCCCAAGGTTCTTTGAGGGGAAAAACGAAAAACACCCGATGTCTCCGATGGAACCGGCCCTCCGGCCCTTGTATTCCGATCCGATCGCCTGGGCCGCATCCTCTATGACCCACCAGTCGTGGTGCTGCGCAATGGCGTTTATTTCATCCATGTCCGCGCACTGGCCGTAGAGATGCACCGGAATAATCGCTTTCACCCGGTCCCTTTCCGCCGCGGTCATGGTGCCCACAAGCGCGGTTAAAGCTTCCGGCGACATATTGTAGGTGTCCGGGTCAATATCCACAAAAACCGGAATCGCGCCAACGCGGGAAACTGCGCCTGCGGTGGCAAAAAAGGTATAAGGCGTTGTGATCACCCGGTCATCGCGCCCGATCCCGGCCGCCATCAGGGAAATCAACAGGGCGTCCGTACCCGATGAGACCCCCACGGCATAGGCAGCACCGCAATATTCACTGATCCTCGACTCAAGGTCCGCCACGTGCGGGCCCAGTATAAAGTGCTGGGAGTCGTATATCTCCCGGGTCACCTGAAGGCACTCTTCCTTTATCGACGCATACTGTAGTTTCAAATCCAGCAGCGGCACATTCATCATCAAACCTCCCCGGTATTTCTTATGTTGATGCTCTCGAAAAAGTCGGGGTCAGACGGCTTTGTAAAACGTTCAAGATCAAGGCTTGCGCAATCCCGAAGAATGCAGCGTACTTAAGTGTACGTGCATGTGTACAAGGCGTAAGCCGCAAATTCTGAGGGATTGCGCATAACGCAGATATTGGACGTTTTACGAAGCCGTCAAAGCTACCCCACCTTTTTTCGGCTGTTGTAGGTGCGTCTACCGCCTTTCCCTTTGCCCTTACCGCTTCCGTGCCCATTCCCCTTGCCGTAGCCGTTGCCGTTGCCGTTGCCATTTGCACCCGGATGGACGGGCGTACACAATGTTTCAACCGCATTGGCCCCCAAAAGCGCATTGACCTCCCTTGTCAACTCAACCCCCGCCTCAAATGTCATGTCGTCTGGCAGCGAAATAACGGTTTCCGATTTTTCGGGAATTCTTATATGCAGATAGGTTCTGCAGGCGCCGGGATACTTGCTTAAAATATACCGAAGATCGGCGACGGTCGATTCATCGGATACGGCGGCATCCAGGTGTATATGAAGGCTCGCCGCCCAATAGGCTTCCGCCTGGTCGATGGCGACAATATCGTCTGCCAGAACTTTAGCGTTCTGTTCGTTTTTCTGAACCATGCCCTGAACGAACAGGGGGGTATCGACATGCAGCAAGTCCTGGACCGCGGCATAAAGCTTCGGGAACACAATGACTTCCACCTGGCCCTGGAGATCTTCGAGCTCCAGAAAAGCCATTGGCTCGCCCTTTTTCGTAATAATCGTCTTTACAGTTTTAACCATACCGCCGATGCGAAGCGCCTGTCCGTCGTGTATGCCGTCTTCCTTTACGGCAAGCGCGCCGGCATTGGCATATTTCTCTATTATATCGATATAATTGTCCAATGGATGGGCGGTGATGTAAAACCCGATGGCATCTTTCTCCAGCTCAAGCAGCTGCTTCTCATCCCAGGGGGGCAAATCCGGTATCACGGGCATATTGATGGGGTCGTTTTCTTCCATTGTTCCGAAAAGCGACAGTTGACAGTCGTTTTTCTCCCTTTGGACCCTTTGTCCATAATCAAGGGCATCTTCAGCGGCCGCCATCAGTTGTGCACGGTTATACCCCGTGGCGTCAAAAGCGCCGCACTGGATCAGGCTTTCCACGACCCGCTTGTTGACACGGCGCAAATCGACCTTCCGGCAGAAATCGAAAAGGGATTCAAAGCGACTTTCCTTTCGCATTTCAATGATCGAATCAATGGCGGATTCCC
>PUOB01000432.1 GCA_003551985.1 Desulfobacteraceae bacterium
CTCCCGATTCACGACGGGTTCTTTGTAGGGGCGAATAATCATTCGCCCTTATGGCGGGCGAATGATTATTCGCCCCTACGGTTCTGAAAAGTTTGACAAGCCTGGGTTCGAGACTTTTTACAAGCTATCAATATTATATTACCCTCATTTTTATGTCAAAAGCAATCTGTTGTTTGGGGTTGTTGCCGCGGGGGGACAGGCGGGGCCGCGGCAAAACAAAGAAGTCCCGCTTGACATTTCACCCGCCTTTTATCAATATGTTAGATGTTTTTATGGATCGTATCGTCAAAAACCGTCTTATGGTCTTTTTTGAAAACCGAATCCTTCCAGGGTTCGATTTCAGGGGTCGATAACCATGAAAAAGGGATTTGCGTCATGACGCCGGGCAGTCAGCTGCAACGCCTCAAGGACCAGGGCCGGACAATCATCGCCTGCTTTCCTCCGTATCCGCCCCTGCCCTTGTTTCATTCCATGGGGCTGGTTCCCGTCGTCGGGTGGGGGCTAAGGGACCATATTGCGCAGACCGGGGCGGGCGACCGGCACCTGCCGCCCTATACCTGTTCGGTGGCCCGTCACTTGACCGAATTCATTCTCACCGACGCCCGGGACGTTATCGACGGGATCTTCATGTACAATGCCTGCGACACCCTGCGCAGCCTCCCGGAAATCCTCATGGATGAATTGAGTGCCGCCGGGCGGGACATGCCGATTTTCCGTATGCACCTGCCCATGTCGCACCGGGATCATACCGATGCGTCCGCTTATCTTGAAAATGAAATCCATGAATTGGTGGGGGATATTTCCGGCGCTTACGGTGTCGTTTTTTCACCCGGGAGATTCCAGGCGTCCGTGGTGTTGTACCAGCGGATGCGGCATCTGGCCGTTGAAGCCTCAAACCGGGTGGCCGCCGGCCGGATAAGTTTTGCGGATTTTACGGACGTAATGCTTAAAGGCGCGTTTATGCCGGTGGAAGATCATATTGCGGCCCTGGCTGCGCTGATCGGATCCGCCGGGTGCGAACCGGCTGATGAAACAACCGGCGTGATGATCAGCGGGATTCTGGCGCCCCCGGCCGCCGTGATCAAGGCCATTGAATTGGCCGGTTTGACCATTGTGGTCGATGATGTCGCACCCCTGTACCGGAGTTATGGGCTGATGCCGGGTCCGCAGTCCGATCCGGGCGATTATTTCCGCCGGCATTATGATGATCATTACCCGTGCCCCACGCTGCTGCATACGGCGGATCAGCGCGCGGCGGCTTTGGTGGAACGGGTGGCACAAAACAACGCCCGGGCCGTGATATTTTTAGGGGAAAAATTCTGCGAATATGAATATTTCGAAATTCCGTATCTGGCAGCGAAACTGTCGGATAAGGGAATTTCAACCCTTCAGATCGAGCTGTCGATTGAAGACGGCCCGCACACCGCGGCCCATGATGCCCGGATTGCCGCGTTTGCGGAAATGATCCGACAGCATCCGGACAAATGAATACGGCGCAATGAATAAACAGGGGCGGCTATGGCATCTTTTCAGAAAACAGAGGCGGGACGCAGTCTGAGCCGGGTTGTTCGGGACGCCTATACGAATCTGCATACCAGGGCGGCAGACGGTGCGTTTGTGATATGGATCGCCATCAATGTGCCGGCCGAAATTTTTTCGGGATTTGACGACGTGGTGTACGGGGTTCCCGAAAGCCACGCGGCATTGAACGCCGCAAAGGGCGTCGGGGCCCTTCAGTGTGAAAAAGCCGAGCAGCTCGGCTATTCTACGGACTTGTGCGCCTATGCCCGCATCGACATCGGGTGCGCCTCCGATCAATTCAGGGATTCTCCCACGCTTGGCCTGCCGAAACCCCACCTTTTGGTGTCCAATACCAACAATTGCGCCCTTCTGGCCAAGTGGTTCGATGTGCATCACCGGGAAATGGGGGTACCCCATTTTATCCTTGACGTGCCTTTCTGCTATACGACGCAGAAGAAAAAAGACCGGGATTATATCCGCATGCAGTTCCATGACCTGATCCGGCTCATTGAGCGGATGTCCGGTCAGCGATGCGACATGGACAGGGTCGCGCAGGCCGTATCCGCCACCGATGAAGGTCTCGGCTGGTGGAAGTGTTTTCTGGGATTTGCCGAAAACCGGCCGTCCGGGATCACGGCCTTTGACGCCTTTGTCCAGATGGCGCCCTTCCTCATTGTCAGGGGTACACCACAGTTCGCGGCGCATTACCAACTGCTGGCGGAAGAAACCGCCAACCGGATGGAATCCGGCGATTTCCCCGTCCCCGATGAAAAATACCGCCTGTTCTGGGACAATATCGCCCCGTGGCATCAGCTCCGGGACATGTCGGAAACCCTCGCGTCGCTCAAGGCCAATATCGTTGGGGCCACTTACACTTCCTGCATTGGCTCGGTCGAGGGCCGTTTTGATCATTATGCCTACGACGGCGGCGATCCGCTGGTTCACCTGGCGCGGACCCAGAACGCTTATGTCTGCCCGCACGGCATGGGCCTGCGCAGCAAGGCCATGACGGAGGCGGTGGAACGGCTCGGCATCGACGGGATCGTCTTCGCCGGCAACCGCAGCTGCAAGCCGTATTCCCTCACGCAGTTCGCCCAGCAGCGCAGAGTGGCCGAAGCGACCGGCGTGCCTTCGGTCATGATCGACGTGGATCATGCGGATGTCCGCAAATACAGCAAGGAAAATACGTTCACGCGGCTTGAGGCCCTGATTGAATCCATCGACATGAAGCGGTCCGGTCGACTTGCCATGTAAGCCAATATTGACGACTTTGTAAAAAGTCCAATATCTGCGTTACGCGCGATTTCCGAAGAATATCACGTACGCTAAGTACTCTCAATTCTTCGAAAATCGCGCAAGCCTTGATCTTGGCCTTTTTACAAAGTCGTCTGGTTGCGACTTTTTACGAGACTATCAATATTGATGGCTTCGTAAAAAGTCTCGAACCCAGGCTTGTGCAACTTTTCAGAACC
>PUOB01000374.1 GCA_003551985.1 Desulfobacteraceae bacterium
CGTTCGCAAGACACTGGAATACGGCGTCCTCATCGAGCACCAGCGCGGTGTCGTCCGCGCGTGCCAGGTTCATCGACACAATGGCATCCACCATCGTCACCGGGTTGGCGATCCGGTAGGCCTCGACGGCCCCCTTTTTCCGGTCTTTCCGCTTTGCTTCGAGCTGCTGCTTGATCCGATCCTTCTGGTCGAACAGCTCCTTTGCCTGCGCCTTCGTGATCAATCCGCCCTTGACCAGGGCCAGACAGACAAACCGGTCTGACATCGGGTGGGCCTGTCCGGGATCCTGACGCTGCGGATTCTCCGGGCCGGTGGTTGCCTTGGCGGATACAGGCGATTTTTTGTTCTGGGTATGTTCTGGCATGAATAGTGGTCTTTTGGTTTTCTTTGACGGCTATTACGAGGCTGCCTTCTTGGTTGGCCTTGGTATTGGTCTTGGTCTTCTAACTCTCAATTAAACAAATAGCATTGTCAAATACTTAAGACAAGCACTTAAAACAAACCTTTAAATTATTTTACACAAAACTATTAAAGCATTTAAAGGGTTGTCCATGGCAACCATTTTTTCATTGAAATAAGGGCTTTTACGGTGGATGCAAACGGAAATGAAGTCAATCGTCTCCATACTTGATCAGGCAACCTGTTTTATCGGCACTAGTTTTGATAGTCTCGTAAAAAATCGCGACCGGACGACTTTGTAAAACGTCCAAGATCAAGGCTTGCGCGATTTTCGAAGGATTGAGAGTACTTAGCGTACGTGAATGTCGCCGGAAATCGCGCGTAACGCAGATATTGGACGTTTTACGAAGTCGTCAGTTTTGGGCCTTATAAAAATGACCCATTTCATAGCCGGTGGCCCGGTACCACCCGTGAGCAACATCGGGCGGGCACCGGACGGTTGCTGAGGGTGGTACCGGGAGACCGGCTGAATGAAATTGACCTTTTACCAATTCCGGCAATTCCGGGGACACGAAACTTAATTATTGCAAAAGCCTTCAATTCTTATAATCCTATATTATAATTAAGTATCGTATCCCCGGACAACTCGGACAATCTACAAAAGCCCCGTATCGGCCCAACTGGTCAACATAACTTTCATTTGCCGGGGAATGTTGATACGGTCATCGATGCCCGCCTGGGTAAAGGTGAACCCACCCCGGGTATCCACCTCGCCGCCCGCCACGATGCTGCCCCGCAGGTGTGCGTTGGATCCAAGACCCCGCCAGTCGACATTCTGCCGGGCCCAGAAGAGGCCGTCGAACTCCCGGCCGTCAAGCTCGATATCGTTGTAGGCGATGAAGGCCGTATCCGTGGTACCGTTGTCTGGGGTGTCGTTTTCTGGTTCCGGCAAGTCGTTATCGCCTTCGGTCACCGTTATGGTGCCGTTTGCAACCAGGGTGGCGTTCCGGAATGCGCTGTTGTCGACCGTGACGTCGCCGTCCACATACACGATCACGTGGGTGCCGTCACCAATACCCAGCGCCTCGCGGTCCAGTTCGTAGGGTTCGGCGGGCGGATTGTCGCTGTCGTAGGTAATATCGGCGCTGCCCTCCCATGCCCACAAATCCTCGAGCTCGAACGGCGGCGTCTCAATTTCATCAGCAAACTCATGCGACCCTTCTTCCGGTTCGGGCCCCACATTGACCGTTCCCACGGAAGAGGCGGCGCCTGTTATATAACCGGTGCCGGCCCCGCTTTGCCAGATATCCTCGTTGGAGTGCATGCTGCCGTCGAACCCAAGGGTTGCACCGCCGCCTCCGATCCGGAGGCTTCTGTTGCTGAAGACGCCCACATTAAAGGCTTCCAATGGCACTTCTTCGTTTCTGAAGGTGACTTCAACCGTGAACGACGCACCCCTCGGCCCTGTGCCCGTGCTGGTGAAACCGTTCCCGTCAGTGCCGCTCCATGGCGTATGGGTCGCCTGTACCTCAAACGTGCCGGGATTGTCGGAGGCGAATGCCAGGGGGGTGTCATAAGGGATCCGGGCTTCGATTTCGTCTATTGTCATGCCGTCATTCAAGTCCCTGTAGATTCGCGCAAGCGTGTACTGGACCCCTGCTTCGGCGTTATAAAGTGCCGACTTTCCCGTTTTCACGTTTGTGGCGATATTGAGCTCCGTTGTTGCGATACTGATGGCATAGACGCCGATAATGCTGATGATGGCCATGATCAGCAGGGCCGGAAGGATCGCGCTGCCCCCGGCATTCCGGTATTTATAAATAAAATGGATAAATTCCATGGCTCTTTCCTTTATCATATATCCGCCACGATGCTTTTGAATTCAATGCGCCGCTCCCCGCCGGGGGCGTCATAGGCGACGGAAACCGTCACGATGCCGGCCTCCGCGATGGTTTCAGGGCCGTTTTCGCCCGGCACGTCAACGCCCGGGGTGTAATCGACCTGTACCGTGAACGGGATGCCTTCCCGCAGCACGGGATCATCATAATCCGTTCGGCCATAATTGAAGTAATCCTCCATGGCTTCGGATGCCACGTTGGCGGCCAGGGTTTGCAGCATGGCAGTGCGGTTTAAGCGGGAAGCATCGGTCTGCATGCCGGCCACCGCAAGGATGCCGATGGAAAAAATGGCGATGGCGATCATGACCTCCACGAGCGTAAAACCGCCGGTTTTTATATTATATCTTTCCATAATGGTGCTTCCTTGTCTATTTACAAGACTATCACATTTAATGAACTCGTAAAAAGTCGGCTTTTGTCTCCCGATTCACGATGGGTTCTTTGTAGGGGCGAATAACCATTCGCCCTTATGGCGGGCGAATGATTATTCGCCCCTACGGTTCTGAAAAGTTTGACAAGCCTGAGTTCGAGACTTTTTACGAAGCCGTCACATTTCCAGGTTGCGACTGTAGACGGTCGTCCCGAGCCGCCGGGACACCCGCTCACCGTAACCGGCGGGATCTTCGACCACCAGTTCAATTACGACGCTGGTGTCGGAGCCACCGAAACGAAACGTCAAATCCGATACATTATC
>PUOB01000260.1 GCA_003551985.1 Desulfobacteraceae bacterium
CGGACTGCGACAACAAGCCGCCGGGATTGTCCCTCAAATCCAGGATCAGACCTTTCAGGCCGTCGTTTTCCGCCTTGAGTTCGGCTATGGCCTCCCGGACCTCCTCCGTGGTTTTTTCGCGAAAATTCGTTATCCACAAGTATCCGTAACCCGGGGCAGGGGACGCATACCGGACAGACTCAACAGGTATGATACCGCGTTCCAGTTCAAACTCAACGGGCTCGTCAACGCCTTTGCGCGTTACGGCAATGGTCACTTCCGTCCCGGGTTCACCCCGCATCAGCTTCACGGCCTCATGGAGCATCATGTCCTTGCTGGACTCGCCGTCAACGCGGACGATCACGTCATTTGCCTGTATTCCCGCCCTGTATGCAGGGGTCCCGTCAATGGGGGAAACCACGGTAATCCCCTCGTCGCGCATGCTGATCTGGATACCGATACCGCCGAATTCGCCCCGCGTCTCTTCCTGGAGCCCCTCAAAGGCATCGGGCGACAGAAATGCCGAGTGCGGATCCAGTTCTTTGATCATGCCCTGGATCGCCTTTTCGATCAGCTCGCTGGAATCGACATCTTCCACGTAATTGCGTTCTATTTCCTCGAGCACATCGGAAAAAAGCCTGAGTTTTTCATAGGTGCTATCCTTGGAGAAATCGCCGTAGACGCTGGTTGCCATTGTTACGACCAAAGCCGTAAGAATGACGAGCAGCAATGTCCTAAACGATTGATTGCTTTTTGATTTCATAAGTGTAAACTCCTTGATCAGTCTTTTTCGATCCAGTCGAGCGGATCCTGGGGGGTGCCTTTATGCCGGACTTCAAAGTAAAGCGCCGGTCCGCCGCTTGAACCGCTGCCTCTTCCGCTGTCTCCCGCGGTGCCGATCACCTCGCCGGCCTTAACGCGGTCCCCCTCGTCGACCAGAAGTTCTTCGAGGTGCCCGTAAACGGTGTAGTAACTGTTTCCATGGGAAACGATAATAACGCGGCCGAATCCCGTGAGCCAGTCGGAATAGCCTGTTTCACCCCCAAAAACCGCCTTTACCGGGGCACCGGACGCAGCCTCTATTTCTATACCGTTTCTGAAACTTGCGGCACCCGAGTAAGGATCGGTGTATTTTCCATATCTGGAAATGATTTTACCGTCAACGGGCGCCTTTAGCAACCCCTGATATTGAGAAAAAGCCTTTTTCTCATCGGGTCCGGGTTCAACCGCCCGCCGTTCCAGTTCGTCAATGGCCTCCTGAAGGCGCCGAGCGGCCTGCTCGAGGTATTCCACCTCGCTTTGTGCCTTTGACTGCTCAGCTCTTATTTCAGCAAGCAGATGCCGGCGCTTTTCTTTTTTGTCGGCAAGGGCGGCGCGGGTCTGCCGGCTACGGTTTACCAGTGCTTTCTGCCGGTCTTTTTCCCGGGCAGCCTTTTCAAGCAGATCTTCAAGGCGCTCTTCCTCCGCCACCAGCTGGCTGATAACCTTTTCATCATGGGCCAATACGGCTTCCATGGCGGCCTTGCGGCGGAACAGGTCGCTGGTTGAATCCGCGGTGGCAAGGAGGTTCATGCCGCCGAGCCGGTTCAGCTTGTAAAGCGAAACCAGCCGCTTCTCCGCATAGTCTTTTTTTCCCTCAATCACCCCGCGGGTTTCTGATATTTCCGCGTTCCTATCGGCAATACGGTCTTCTATCGCCGCCAGGTCTCCTTCCGTCTGCGCCAGGCGTTCCCTGGCATCCGCCATTTCTTTCTCGATGTCTTCCAGCGCCGCCGCGGTTTCGGCCGCCCTGCGCTCTATTTCGGAGAGATCCGCTTTTCTGCCTGAAATCCGCCGTTCTATAGCCGCCGCTTTTTCGCGGGCGTCGTCTTCGCCCGCGAAATCGGCCTTATCCCCCATGGCCTCTGAAACGCGCCATACATAGTCGCTTCCGCCGTAAACATAGCCGGTGGTCCCCTTGTAGCGGACCTCCAGCCAATCACCATCCTCACCGGTAATCCGCAGCCGGTCCCCCCGGTTCAACACCATTACGATCCCGCAGTCGGTTCCGGGACAGTCCCGCATATTCAGGGAGGAAACATCCACCACGCCGGATTCTCCCGGCGATCCCCCGGCGGGTTCGCCCGCATTCACCCATACGGCAGACGCGCATGCAACGGTGAGCAGCGCCGTAAAACCGATTAAAATTTTAAAAAGCGTCTTATTGAAAGATAACATCCGATCCAGCCGACTGCCATACTCGACAGTAAAAGAATGAGAACCAAGGGCCACGGCAGAAACCGTACCTGGAAATAAACCAGAAGGCCTGCGGCGGAAAGCTGCGGCACGGTTGCGGAAAAAGCGGCATATAAAAGCAGGAGACCCGCCAGGCCGCCGGCCAGTCCCAGCATGATCCCTTCAAAATACAGGGGATATTTTATAAACGTATCATCCGCACCGATAACCCGGGTAATTTTTATTTCCTCGATCCGTTGATAAAGGATCAGGCGTATGGTATTGGCAACGATCATCATTATAGCGGCAAATATCAGGCCGATCAGGACCATGCTGGTCAGCCTGAACAAGTTGTATATGCCGTCAAACCGCTCAAGCCATTGCCTGGCGTACTCAACGTCGTCAACCCCTTTAAGACCTGATATTTTATAAGCCAGATCCGGTATGGAAGCCGTCCCGTCAATGTCCCCGGAAAGAGAAACCTCCAGCGCGTCCGGCAGCGGATTGTCGGTCAGCCCTTCAAGAAGCGCGGTCTGACTACCGATTTCCGCTTTGAGCCATTCGAAAGCCTCCTCGCCCGAAACATACGCAACCCCGCCAACACCTGAATACGACTCGATATCCGCTATAATCTGCTCCCGCTGGTCCGGTCCGGTTTCCGGGGTCAGGTACGCGATAACCCGGATCTCCTTTTTCCAGGAACGCATCAGGTCGTTTGCATTCTGGAGAAACAGCCCGAAAGCGCTTATAACGAAAACGGCAAGGGCTATGGTTATCACGCATATGCCGTGAAG
>PUOB01000247.1 GCA_003551985.1 Desulfobacteraceae bacterium
TCGGACTGATGGATGAAACCAACGCCATCATCGCCGCCACCCGGGGAACGGCCGAGGCCATAGCCATGGCGGACCGGGTCGGAACGCTTGCCCCCGGAAAATATGCCGACTGCGTTGTCTTAAAACAAAACCCGCTCAAGAATATCAAATGCCTGGCTTCCCTGGACGACATTTTCCTCGTTTTCAAGGATGGCAGACCCGTCACCGGGAAGGTCGATACGCGGCAATGGTCCCCGGAGTCTCCCCTGGGGCCTGAAATCGACTGGGAGACGGAATAACCGATAACCTACAACTTACAACTTACAACCTACAACTTACAACCTATGAAAAAACAGATCCTTTTTCTATGCGATGCAAGCGATATAGACGTGGTGGAACAGAGCTTCGCCGGAAACGCCGATTATGAATTGACGATTGAAACATCGGAAAGAATAATGCAATTCGGCGTATCCCAATATCTTGCGCAAACCATTGAGCGCATTTTGAACAATCCGGAGATGTACGACGGAATAGTGGGCACCCATGATTCTTCGGCCGTTTTCGCCGCTGTTATCGCGGAGGCGACCGGGCATCGGTTTGCACCGGTGAGCGCAATTATCAATTGCCAGAACAAATACCTCTGCCGGCGCATCCAGAAAGCCGTCATCCCGGAGTATACGCCGAATTACGCAATCGCGCTCGACTACCTGCGGGATCCGTCCCGCCTTTCAACGCCGTTTTTTATCAAACCGGCGCGCGCCAATATTTCCTTTGGCTCCCATAAAATTGAACACCCGGATCAACTCGACTATTTTATCGCCCTGGAAAGCATGGACATCGCACATTTCAACCAGCACTACACGGATGCCCTTTTTATCAGTCAATCCGGCTACAACGCCTTGAATGTGGCGACCTGCAACAGTTTTTTATGCGAGGGCCTCATCGAGGGCACACAGGTAACCATAGACGGCTACGTTTTTGAAGGCGAAGTATTTTTTTTCGGCGCCACCAGGGCGGTCTATCATCCGGGTACCAACAGCTTTTATTATCATACGTTTCCACACCGTTTCTCCGGGCGGCTTCAGGAAAAAATCGAGGCCGCACTGAAAAAGCTGATCCCGGTCCTTGGCATCGACAACAGTTTTTTCAACGTGGAACTGCGTGCGGATGAAACGGCGGATACGTTTACTATCATTGAGATAAACGGCCGCATCGCCTTTCAGTTTGCAAAGACGATCGAATCGGTTACAGGCGTTGATCCACTGCATATGCTGTGTGACGTGGCTACCGGCATAAAGCCCATAACCCCCCAAATCCATGAACGGATATTTGAGCACTGCTATAATTTTGAACTGCACCATTTTAACGATGCCGTCATCCTTGAAACGCCGACCCAAAGTGCCTTTGCGGAAATCCGCATGAAATATCCGGAGATCCATACACGCAACCTGATCCATGAAAATGCGAGCCTGTCCGACTTCAGGCACAACCCGGAGAGTTACCGGTACTGCGTGATCGATATTCCGGGAAATGAGCACGAAGAAATCATGGCCAAATACGACGATGTTGTATCCATACTGGGTTACAAGTTCAGCGCCTCGATCAACGAGATTGGGAAGCCCGATGTAACGCAGAAAACCCCGCCGGATCGAACCGTGACAGAAAAACACGAGGTATAGGGCCGTGAAATGCCGCAAGCCGGTAGTGGGGACCGGAGCGGTCTATCAGGCGTCACGCGCGCGCAGGGTTTGAACGGATATCAAAACAATCCCGGCGGCTACCATGAAAAGGCTTAAAACCTGCCCCATTGTCAGGCTTCCCACGACGAAACCGATGTGCGGGTCGGGTTCGCGGAAGAATTCCACGAAAAACCGGGCAAGACCGTACCCGATGAGAAAAACGGAAATGAGCGCCCCCTGCATGCGCACTTTCATGCTCAATACAAACAGGACCGCAAACAGAAGCAGGCCTTCCAAAAACGCCTCGTACAACTGCGACGGATGACGAGGATAAGGCCCGCCACCCGGGAAAACCATCGCCCACGGCACGTCCGTGATCCGGCCGTATAATTCGCCGTTGATAAAGTTGCCGATCCGGCCGAAAAAAATACCGGGCGTGGCGGCCACGGCAGCCATGTCCGCAAGCATTAAAAAGGGCTTCTTTTTCATCCTTGAATACGCGGCGCCGATCAGAACAAGACCAATAAGCCCCCCATGAAAAGACATCCCCCCTTCCCATACCGCGAAAACCTGGAGGGGGTGGGCAAGGTAATACCCCGGATTGTAAAAAAAACAGTAGCCCAGGCGGGCACCGGCAAGAAGCCCGATGATGCAGTATAACAAAAGGTCCTCGATTTCCCCCCGGTCCATGCGGAAAAACCCTTTCCTGCGCGTGGACAGGTACACGAGGATGGCATATGCGCAGACAAAGCCAAGGACATACATCAGCCCATACCAGCGAACCTGCAACGGGCCGAGCTCAAATATAACCGGGTCGATCAATGGATAGCTCATAATCTTTGCTTTTGCACAAAAAAACGCTGCCGTCAAGCCTGCAACCGCATTGCGCCTGCTTGACAGTCATTTTTATAAGGTAAATTTCATTTGGATGGGAGGTATTGCCCTGGCAACTGCAGGAGGTTGCTGCGGACAACACCCCCCATCCATGAAATTCTCTGATTTATAGGGATAGATATGATAGTCTCGTAAAAAATTCCTCAGGTATTATGAAAACCGACCATAAACCGTAAAGGAGGCCCCTTATGTATGACTTCATGCTGACACCGGAAGAACGGGAACTGAAACACGAGGTCCGCAAGTTTGTACGCGAAGAAATCAGCAGTGATTTCCTGAGGAAAATGGACAACAACGAAATCACCTATCCCAGGGAATTCGTGGAAAAACTGGCGGCGCGGAACCTTTTCGGCGTCCGGTTTCCGGTGGAATACGGCGGGCGGAATATGAACTGGGTGGCCGAAGTGGCCGCA
>PUOB01000135.1 GCA_003551985.1 Desulfobacteraceae bacterium
GCCATTATACTGCTCACGCTTCTGATAAAACTGGTATTCTGGCCGCTAGGCAACAAAAGCTACCGTGCCATGGCGGAAATGCGCAAGCTGCAGCCGCTTATGATGGAAATCCGGGAGAAGTACAAGGATGACAAGAAGAAGATGAACGAAGAGGTGATGAACCTGTATAAAACATACAAAGTGAATCCCTTGAGCGGCTGCCTTCCCATGCTTGTTCAAATACCCGTATTTATTGCTTTTTATCGCATGCTGTACGAAGCGATTGAACTGCGCCACGCGCCTTTCATGCTGTGGATAAACGATCTCTCTGTCCCCGACCGCCTGTTTGACTTTGGGGTCAACATACCGCTTATGGCCCAGCCCGCCGGCATCCCGGTTTTAACCCTCATTATGGGCGCCTCGATGTTCTTTCAGCAAAGACTGGCGCCGCCTCCGGGAGATCCGATGCAGGCCCGGATAATGATGATGCTGCCCATTGTGTTCACGTTTATCTTCATCAACTTCCCTGCTGGGCTCGTTCTCTACTGGCTGGTTAACAACCTTGTATCCATTGCACAGCAATACAACGTTAACCGGAAAACGATTTAACTGGAGGCCTTTCATGAGTTCGTTTATCGACTTTGAAGACAAAAGCGTAGACAAAGCCATTGAAAAAGCTTGCGAAAAACTCGGTATCTCACGCGACAAACTGAAATATGACATCATATCATATGGCTCAAGCGGTATTTTCGGGCTCGTGGGAGCCAAAAAAGCCCATATAAGGGTACGGGTTGCCGCAACCGAATCCGGCAAAACAACCGCCGGCAATGGCGAGCACCCTTCCAGTGCCAAGCCAAAATCCAAACCGAGGGGCACGCAATCCGTTTCTGACGCCAACAACGGTTCCCCGGATTCACCCGGCGAATCGATAAACAGCCATGCATCCAAAAGCGATGCTGCGGACGAAAACAGCATTTCTTCGCTGGTGGATGAAGCGTTTGGAAAGAAAACAGAAGGGGTTTTAGAGGAAGACGCGCCGTTGCATGAAAATCGCCCGGCGGCAGTCCCCCATGAGCAACTTCCCGGCGAAAAACCCCTGGCAGAGGCGCCAACCCCCAAACGAGAAACACCTGAACGGCCGATGGCAGCGGAAAAACCGACTGCAGGGGAAGATGAATCTGTTCAGTCAGAGGATTATGAGGCGGCCACTGCATGGATACGCCAACTTCTCGATCATACCTTAAACTTGATTTCACCTGAGTCAACCATCAGCATTGAAACGCATGACGCGGCCATACGGTTCAACATTCAGGGCGGTGATTCCGCCCGCCTCATCGGAAAGCGTGGTCAAACCATCGACGCCATTCAATATTTAGTTGAAAAGGCAACCAGCAAACAATTTAATGCCGGCATTCGTTTTGAAATTGATGTGGAAGGCTACCTTGAAAAACGAAAAACAGAACTTACCGAGATTGCGTTTCGCCTTGCGGAAAAGGCCGCCAACACCGGAAAGACCATGGCCATTAACCATATCAACGCAAATGACCGGCGGATGGTTCACCTTGCATTGAAGGAAAACCAGGATGTACGCACACAAAGCGCTGGCAACGGTGACTTGAGAAAGCTTCTGATTCTGCCGAAGAAGAAGCCCGCAAAAATGCGGAAAAATGGCGATGAGGGCGGGAACGCCGGAAACGGCAGCCAAGCGGAGCAGGGTGGTAACGGCGAGACCCGGCCTGGCGTCAAAACGGAAGGACGAAAGCGTAAAGGCAGAGGCCGGAGACCCAAAGGCGGGCAGTCGGTGAAAGCCAAGGCTGAACAGCCAAAGGCCGAAGATAATTTCGACAACAACAATCCGTAGGGGCGAAGACTCTTTCGCCACTGCAAACAAACCCCGGACGATCTCAACCCCTTGTCGATGCGACACAATATGGATCATACAACCATCGCCGCGATTGCGACACCAACCGGACCCGGGGGTGTCGGGATTATAAAAATTTCCGGACCTGATGCGTTGAAGGCGGCTGCCTCGATTTTCCGCCCTGGCCGCTACGATAAAACAAAACTGTCGCTTCCGGTCAATGATCCGGCCTTTTTTTCACCATGGCGGATTCATTACGGCTATATCACGGACACAGATCAAAACCGGGTTTGCGATGAAGCGATTGTGGCCGTCATGCCTGCGCCAAAATCCTACACCCGGGAGGATGTCGTCGAAATCCAGGCCCATGGCGGCACCGTCATTCTTGAGGGCATATTGTCCCTTCTGATTAAAAAAGGCATCCGCCACGCGCAACCCGGAGAATTCACACGCCGCGCCTTTTTAAACGGGCGAATCGATCTTGCCCAGGCCGAAGCCGTTATCGATCTCATTAATGCGCGCAGCGAAGCCGCGGTGGACGTTGCCTTTGACCTTGCTTCGGGAAAGTTCTCCGATTCGATAGAAGCCATCCGGTCCGAGATTACCGGGGTTCTCTCCGTGATTGAGGCGATGGTCGACTTTCCAGACGACGTTGAAGAAGATGATGACCTTTCCGCTATTTCCGAGAAAATCAGGGGTGGCGTACTGCACCAGGTCACCGCGCTTATTTCCGCCTACGAAGACAGCAAATCCTTGACTGAAGGGGTCCGGGTGGTCATCGCGGGCGCACCCAATGTCGGCAAATCAAGCCTTATGAACCGCCTTGCCGGAAGCGACCGCGCCATTGTGACGGAACATCCCGGCACCACAAGGGATTTTATTGAAATAGCCCTTCCCTCCGGGAGCGTCCCGGTTACGCTCGTGGACACAGCAGGTCTCCGGACAGACCCGGACCCCGTCGAAGCCATGGGCATCGAGAAAGCACGCCAGCACATTCAGGCCGCCGATCTTGTTTTGTTTGTACTGGATGCTTCAAAATCAACGTGCAGGGAAGACCTTGCTTTTTTTGAAGAGATTAAAAACAAGACCGTTTTTGTTATTATAAACAAAATCGACCTCGTAAA
>PUOB01000152.1 GCA_003551985.1 Desulfobacteraceae bacterium
AGATACACCTTCGGCTTGACGGTAAGTCCGGACGTGCCCACCTGGCGTGATTTTTCAAGCCACTTGGCATCCACGATGGGGCGTGAGCAGGCCACGTCGGCGCCCATGGCTTCCGCCAGCTCGTGTATGATCTCGAGGTTGTCCTGATCCTCGATACCACGGCCGACCGAGACAAGAATCTCAGACTTGGTGATGTCCACGTCACCGACTTCGGCGGCGACCACTTCAAGATACTTGCGCTTTGCGGATACGTCCCCGGCATCCTTGTCCACGACGCTGCCGCCGGCGGATTTGCTCTCATCCGCCTGGAATACGCCCGGGCGAAGGGTAATGATCGAACCGTTGGTCATGTCGCAGCTTACATGGGTGCTGACCTGGCCGGAGAATTCCTGGCGAATGAGCTTGATGGCGGATCCCTCAACGCCTTCAATATCCACCACGTCGCTGACAAATGCGGAATCGAGCTTGATGGAAAGCCCGGGAAAAAGGTCCATGCCCAACGTGTCGTGGGGGGCCAGAAGAATACAATCGGCCGGCAGGTTGTTGAGAAGCGCCTTGCGAACCACTTCGGCATTGGGGTAGGCCAGGGCCTCGTTGTCGATTTTCCAGACTTCCGGGTAGGAGGCGGCAACTTCATTGGCGACTTTGTCCAAATCAGCCCCGGAACCGGTTACAATAGCCGTTACGGAAGCGGACGAATCGATTTTTTTGGCCGCGCTGATCAGTTCGAGTGCGGAATCGTCTGCAACGCCGTTTTTATGTACGATATATGCGAAAAATTGAGCCATTACTTTATCCCTCCTTTGGCTTTTAAGAGTTCAATGAGTTTGGCAACCTTTTCTTCCGTGCTGCCTTCAAGCATTTCAGCGCCTTCGCCAAGTTCCGGAACAAAGTAATCAAGCCGCTTGACTTTAGCAGCACCTTCGCCGACCGCATCGCTGCCAAGGCCCAGGTCCGAGGCGCCGTAAGTGGGGATTTCCACGGATGCCACCTTTCGAATTCCGCGGATACCGACGTAACGGGGTTCATTGATGCCGGTCTGGATGGAAAGAACGCAGGGCATTTCGATTTCATTCATTTCCTGGTTGCCGCCTTCGATTTCGCGCCCTACCGTCAGTTTTTTTTCATCCGAAACATCAATGGAATTGACCAGCGAGGCATACGGGAGGTCCAGCAGCGCCGCCAGCATGCCGCCGATCTGGGCTGCGCCGTCATCCGCCTGCGCGCCGGTGAGAATCAGGTCATACTTTCCTTTTTCCACGGCCGCTTTCAGAATGGTGGCAACCCCTTTTCCGTCGGAGCCTTCAAAGGCATCGTCCTCAAGAAGTATGCCATTGTCGGCTCCCATGGCCATTTCCCGGCGGAGCACTTCTTCCGATTCCTGGTCCCCGACGGTAACAACGGTCACGGAACCGCCAACCTTGTCCTTGATCTGAATGGCTTCTTCAACCGCATAATTGTCCCATTCATTCACGGAGTAGACCAGGTCATCCCGCTCGATATCCTTGCCGTCGCTGTCGACCTCTATTTCATTTTCAGAGGTGTCCGGCACTCTTTTGACGCAAACCAAAATCTCCATGTTCATCCTCCCCAAAAAGTTGTTTTCAGTAATTTCTACCCTTTTTTAATCTGCCTGGCAACAAGCTCGGAAAGGTCGATTGATTCCATCTGTCCTTCGAGACCCGCTACCTTGATGGCGTCTTCAATGTTCACAAGACAGAAGGGGCAGCCGGTGACGATCACATTGGCTCCGGCTTCCTTTGCCATTTCCACGCGCAATACGCCCATGCGCTGCTCCTCTTCCGGTTCGTAGAACAGCATCAGCCCGCCGCCGCCGCAGCAAAAGGATCGGTCCCGGCAGCGGTCCATATCGACCCGTTTCAATCCGGGAATCGCATCCATAACCTCGCGCGGGGCATCGTAGATTTCACTGTGCCGGCCAAGATAACAGGGATCATGGAAGGTGTAGAGCTTGTCTTTTTCCGACTCCGCCAGCGGCTCAAAGGCGATATTTTTATCCTTCAGGCCCCGCACAACAAACTGGCTGATGTGTTCGGCCTTGGGAATGTCCTTGTAGTCTTTATTCAGGGCATTCAAGGCGTGGGGGTCCGATGTGACGATGCTTTGGGCGCCGCTGTCCTGGATCATGCCGGTATTGTGGTCCCGGAGATCCATAAAAAGCATCTCCTCCCCAAAGCGCCGAACCTCGTTGGCGCTGTCCTTTTCATTCTTTCCGAGAATGCCTGCATCCGCGCCGGCAGCGGAGAGTGTGGTGGCCGTAGCGCGTGCAAGGTCCGCCATCCGGTCATCGTAGGACGTGATGCTGTCCACGAAATACAGGGTTTCGGCGGTTTCGCCGCCCGAAAGGTCTTTTATCCGGACGTCTTCAGGAAGGTCCTTGGTCCATTCCGCCCGCTTCTTTTCCATCTTGCCCCAGGGATTGCCGCGTTTACCCAATGCATTGAGCGGCTTCTGGAGGGATTGGGGCACCATGCCATCATCCACCATGCCGCGGCGGAGGTCAACGATTTTGTCGATATACTCGATGGTCACCGGGCATTCTTCCTCACAGGCACCGCAGGTGGTGCAGGACCAGATCTCGTCTTCCTCGTAGACATCCCCGATCAGCGGCTCGTTTTTGATAAAGGGCCCTCTTATGGGATAATGGGAAAACGCATAATCCCTTCCCTTAAGGGAAATAAAGCGGGGCGAGAGCGGCCGGCCCACGGCATTGGCCGGGCAGTGTTCGCTGCAGCGGCCGCAGTCGGCGCATGAATAGAAATCCAATATGTGTTTCCAGGTGAAATCCTCGAATTTTTTAACGCCGAAGGATTCCAGGTCTGCGACCTTTTCGTCTTCAACACCCCACTGCACCGGCTTGACGGAGCCCTTGTCGAGTTTCTTGAGAAAAACGGTTGCCGGTCCGGTAATGGTGTGAAACATCCGGTCAAACGGTA
>PUOB01000217.1 GCA_003551985.1 Desulfobacteraceae bacterium
ATGCTGAAAAAAATGCTTTCCTTTTCAAAACCGGACGAGGAAGAAAGAAATGCGGCGGACATCAACACCATAATGGAGGAAATGGTCATCCTCCATGAAAAAATGCTCCAGGAACACAGCATAAAAGTCGTAACCGAATTCGAAGGCGGACTACCGGAGGTGTTCGTGTCGAAAAACCAGATACGACAGGTGCTTTTAAACATGATTTCAAACGCCCGGGATGCCATGCCGGAAGGGGGCGTCCTCACGTTTAAAACCTACCGGCAAAACGATAGGGTCGCAATTGATATAACGGATACCGGCATGGGGATTTCAAACGAGAATATCAACCGGATATTCGACAGCTTTTTCACCACCAAAGACGCCATCAAGGGCGTCGGGCTGGGCCTGTCGGTATGCTACGGCTTCATCCGTGATCACGGGGGGGATATCGAGGTGGACAGCAAACCCGGTGAAGGCACCACCTTTCACATCACCCTTCCGGCCAATAAGCCCGACCCGGCCTGACACCGTCAACCCCCGCAGGGGCGAAAAATCTTTCGCCCCTGCGGGGGTTTTTAAGGAGACAAACCATGAAAATCAAAGTTCAGCTTTCAGACAATCAGCTTGTCGTCCGGCAGGGGATAAGCTGTCTGCTTTCAAATGAAAAAGATATCGAGGTGGCCGCTGAAACCGATGACAGCACGGAAACCGTGGAAACCGTCAAAAAAATAAAGCCCGACGTGGTGCTTCTGGAGCCTGCCCTTCCCGGAATGGCGGGGGTCGACCTTGTTCGGATGGTCAAGGAGGCCAACAGCGACACCGAAATCGTCGTGTTGACAACCCCCCAGAACAGGACCCACGTGCGCGACGCCCTTCAGGTGGGCGCCCTGGGCTACGTCCTCAAGACGGGCGCCATCGGCGAGGTGCTGGCCGCTATCAGGGCCGCCGCCCGAAAGGGGTACTACCTGAGCCCGGAAATCAGCGCCAACATTATTGACACATTCATAAAAGGCCGCGGCGTTGATTCGGAAACCAGCGGATACGGAAAAATTTCAAAGCGTGAACGGCAGGTTTTCCGCATGATCGCGGAGGGGGCCACAACCGATGAAATTGCGGAGACGCTGGATATCAGTCCCAAAACCGTTGCCAAGCACCGCATGAATATCATGGAAAAAATGGCGCTGAAAAACGTGGCGACGCTTGTCCGTTATGCCATACGGATCGGGGTTGTCGACCCGTAACCCGTCAGCCTGTAAATTTCTTTGCAAAGGCAATCATCGAAGCTGTGCGGTCCGGCTCGAACCACCGTGTTTCCGGATCTTTGCGAAACCATGTCAACTGCCGCTTGGCATAATGCCGGGTATCGCGCTTCATGGTGGCAACCGCCGTCTCCAGGTCGGTCTTTCCCGCCAGATGTGCCGAAAGGTGCCGGTATCCCAGCGCCTGCATCGACCTCAGGTTTTCATGGTAGCCCATCTCAAGGAGCCGCCGGACCTCATCGCAGAAGCCCTCCGCCATCATCTGATCCACCCGCCTGTCAATCCGCTCGTACAACACCGGGCGATCCATGAAGAGACCGATTTTCAAAACGTTGTACGGCGCATCGGAAAACCCGTGCCGCCGCCTGTATTCGGAAATGGTCATCCCGCTTGCCGCATACACCTCGAGCGCGCGTATAACCCGGTAGGTGTCGTTGGGGTGAATTTTCCCGGCCGCTTCCGGGTCGCAGGCTTTAAGCCGCCTGTAAAGCGCATCGGCCCCCAATTGGCGGGCTTCCGTTTTCAATTGGCTGCGAATGGCCGCATCCTCAGGGACTGCATCGCAGAGACCATAAAGCAGCGCCCTGATGTAGAAACCGGTCCCCCCTGACACGATCGGAATCCGGCCCCGGTCTAGTACATGATTGACCGAGTCCCTGGCTTCCCTGGAAAAACGGGCGGCATCATAGGATTCATCCGGCATGGCAATGTCAATCATGTGATGGATTGCACGGCGCCTCTCGTCCGCGGTCGGCTTGGCCGTCCCGATATCCATATGCCTGTATATCTGCATGGAATCCGCATTGACAATATCCCCGCCCAGAAACCGGGCCGCATCGATGGCGACGGACGTTTTCCCGATGGCTGTGGGCCCGCAGATCAGAATGAGTTTCGGCTTGCCGTTTTCATTGGGTGCCATTTCCAGCAGGTTCCTTATATTTCAAGTCCTTATCAAATTTCGAAAACCGGAAGTCGTTTAAAATTATATTGACATCATATTATGAAATATATATCAAGGTTATTTGGCCAAAAATTAATGCTCTTGTGCTGAGTATCAGCATATGACCATTCCATATCATTGACAGGAGTTAATCGCATGACAAAAGATAAGATCGGTTCAGTAATGGTTGTCGGCGGCGGTATCGCCGGGATGCAGTCTGCCCTCGATCTGGCGGAAGCCGGATACTATGTCTACCTCGTGGAAAAAGGACCGTCCATCGGCGGCGTCATGGCGCAGCTGGACAAGACGTTCCCCACCAACGACTGCGCCATGTGAATTATCTCACCCAAACTGGTCGAGGTCGGCCGGCATTTGAATATAGAGATCATCACACTGGCTGAAGTCCAGGACGTCAGCGGCGAAGCAGGCAACTTTTCGGTCGATGTGCTGCAGCACCCCCGGTATATTGACGAGGAAAAATGTATCGCCTGCGGGGTTTGCGCCGAAAAGTGCCCCAAGAAAATTATCGATACCTACAATGCGGGACTTTCAAAACGAAAATCCGCCTATGTGGAATACCCCCAGGCGGTTCCCCTGAAATACGTCATCGACCCGGACACCTGCATCTACCTGCAAGGCCTGAAACAAGGCAAGAAAAAATGCCTCGCCTGCCAGAAAAAATGCCCGGTGGATGCCGTTGATTTCAACCAGACCCCTGAAAACAAAACCATCAACGTGGGATCGGTTATCCTTGCGCCCGGATTTGAACCGTTTTC
>PUOB01000422.1 GCA_003551985.1 Desulfobacteraceae bacterium
TGCCTGGTTCGAGCTAACTGTCAGGGTAACGCCCTGGAGGAGAAGTTCGAAGCCGGTGTACGGCCTATTTTTATTAAATACAGGGAGGATAAAAATGGCTTTTCTCTCGCTTTATAGGAAATATCGGCCTAAACAGTTTTCAGACTTAGTTGGACAGGAACAGGTAGTTCAAACTTTAAAGAATTCTATAAAGTTTGAGCGAATTTCTCATGCCTACTTATTTGCAGGTCCCAGAGGTACCGGGAAGACTTCGACTGCCAAGGTTTATGCCCGGGCATTAAACTGTCTTGTAGATGATGGGATTGAGCCCTGCGGTCAGTGTGACAACTGTCAGAGAATTGATAATGACCAGTCCATGGATTTAATTGAGATTGATGCAGCCTCTAATCGGGGAATTGAGGCGATTAGAGAGCTGAGGGAGAAAGTTAAGTTTTATCCTGGTGAGGGCCGTTATAAGATTTATATTATTGATGAGGTCCATATGCTTACCAACCAGGCCTTTAATGCCCTTTTAAAGACTTTAGAGGAGCCGCCAGAGAAGGTTATCTTTATTCTGGCGACAACTGAGCCTCATAAGGTTATTCCGACAATCTTATCCCGCTGTCAGCGATTTGATTTTTCATTATTAACTCAGCAGGAGATTGCCGGTCGCCTTGAATATATTTGTCAGGAAGAGGATATTGAGTATGAGAGAGAGGCTTTAAATTTAATTGCCTATAGTTCCAGCGGTGGAATGCGGGATGCTATCAGTCTGTTAGATCAGGCTATTTCCTATTCTGGCAAGGATATCTCTTTAGACCAGATTGAGGAGATGTTAGGTCGGGTTAAGGTTAAGACTTTATCCAGATTTGTTAATTATCTAGCTGAAAAAGATACTGCTGGCGCTATTAAATTATCAGGGCAACTTCAATCTGCTGGCAGGACTGTTGGCAGGATAGTTTCTGATTTAATAGATTATTGCCGCCAGTTGATGTTGATTGCCAATGATAGCCCGAAGATGGCTTATAGAGGGCTTGATTCTGGGAGAAAGAATTTATTAGAAAATGATAGTCAGTTATTTGCAGCTGCTGAGATTAATTATATAGTTTCTAAGTTGACTGAACTTGATGGCCAGCTTAGATATGCTGAGAGGCCAGATATTTTGCTTGAGCTTACTCTAGTCAGGCTGACTGACCCGGCAGCTGATGAGAGTAGAGCCGGTCTGGCCAGGCGTTTAACTAAACTTGAAGAGAAATTGGCAGCTCTTGAAGGTGATCAGGATATCTCCTTTGCAGGCAAGCAAGAAGCTGCTGCAGATAATAAAGAGATAGCTGACAGGGAAATAGAAACTGTTGCTAGAGAAACAGAAGCTGCTGTCAGTGAAATAGAAACTGGTGGAGGCGAAAAAGAAATTGCCGCTGATAAGCAAGAAACTGATGTCGGTGAAAGAGGTCTTGATCAGGCAAAAGAAGATAAAGAGGTAGTAGAGCCTGAAAAAGAGTCAGTTAAGGCGCAGCCGACTACTGAAAAAATAGCCCAGAATGACCAAAAGAGCTCGATTTCTGAACATAAGGATGAAAAGTCTGATAAAATAGAAGATGAGGGAGCAGTCTCTAAGGAGGAAGCGGGGGCTCAGGGCTCTGATAGCTCTAAAAGCGCGAATGAATCTATGAGCGTTAATGACTCCATGAGTTCCAGGGACTCTAAGGGCAGTGAAAGCCGGCCGATACCGGAAAAGACCTGGCAGAAGATCTTGAATGATATTCGGGATGAGGATATTAGAACCCATGCCATGGTTAAAGAGAGTAAGTTGCCGATTAGAGAAGGTAATGAGCTTAAATTTATTTTTCCGAAAGATAAACAGTTCCATTATCAACAGGCTGATAAGAAGTCTGCTCTTATAGAGAGAGTTGTTAATCAACTTGCCAGTGAAGATTTAGATGTTCAATTGGAGATTGAAAGCGAAGTTAGCGGTAATGGTGGACATAATAGAGGAAGTCGTTCTGGAAATTTTAAGAGAGAGGAAAGTTCTTCGACAAATAGATCAAACAGGGATTCTCAGGAAGAATTTCCTCTACTAAAAGAAGCTCAAAAGGTTTTTGGAGGAAGAATTATAAAAGTCTCAGATGAGATGATTTCTAATTTTGAAGGAGGTAATAAAAATGAACATGAAGAAAATGATGAAACAGGCACAACAGATGCAGGCTAAAATGGAGAAGATGCAGGAAGAACTGAAAGAAAGAACTGTTGAGGCAACTTCTGGTGGTGGCGTTGTTAGAGTGGTTGTTAATGGTAAGTTTGAGGTGCTGGATTTAGAGATTGATCCAGATGCAGTTGATCCTGAGGATGTTGAAATGCTTGAAGATTTAGTGCTGGCTGCTATTAATGAGGGTATGAGAAATGTCCAGGAAATGATTAATGATGAGATGGGCGATCTAACCGGAGGAATGAATCTGCCGGGGATGTTTTAAATGTACCGCTACCCGAGAGCATTTAATCGGCTTAAGGCCGAGCTAGAAAAACTGCCTGGGATTGGCACCAGGACTGCCACCAGGCTTAGTTTTCATCTTTTAGAGAGACAACAGGAGGATCTGGATGAACTGGCCCAGGCGATTATTTCAATTAAGCAGGATATTCAGTTCTGTCAGGAGTGCCATAATCTGACATCTGAGGATCTCTGTTCTATCTGCCAGGAGGACAGGAATACAGATATAATCTGTGTTGTTGAGAGTCCTGGAGACGTGATTGCTATGGAGAAGACTGGCGAATTTAGAGGAGTTTATCATGTGCTCCATGGTTTGATCTCTCCACTAGATAATATTGGGCCTGAGGAGCTGTCTTTAGATAATTTAGAGGAAAGAATTAGAAAATTTAATACTAAAGAGGTTATTATTGCAACAGATCCCAGCGCTGAGGGAGATGCAACTGCTTTGTATTTGCAGAAAAAGTTAGCAGATTTAGATGTTAAATTGTCAA
>PUOB01000171.1 GCA_003551985.1 Desulfobacteraceae bacterium
ACACCGCCGCATTTCTGCAGGAAAAAACCGGCGGTGAACCGGTTTTGGGCTTGATGACGGGAACCGGGCTCGGCAAAAGCCTTGCCGCCCTTGAGGTGTCATTTGCGATTGCGTATGAGGAGATACCGGGTTTCCCTCTCTCCACTGTAACCGGGCATGCCGGCCGGTTGCTTATGGGCAGCCTCGGCGGAAAACCGGTTGTCGCCATGGAGGGGCGTTTTCACCTCTACGAGGGGTATACGCCGGCAGAGGTGGCGTTCCCGGTCCGGGTGATGCAGGCCATGGGCGTGAACACGCTTATTGTCACCAATGCCGCCGGCGGCCTGAATCCCGATTTTTCCCCGGGGGATATCATGGTCATCCGGGATCATATTAACCTGACCGGCGAAAATCCGCTTATGGGTACCAATGACGATCGATGGGGACTCCGGTTTCCGGATATGACGGCTGTATATTCCCCGCATTTGGCGCAAGTGGCCGTCAGCGCAGCAAAAGAAAAGAGCATATCGTTGAAGCAAGGCGTTTATCTTGGCCTGAAGGGGCCATCCCTTGAAACACCTGCTGAAACGAGATTTATCCGGATGATCGGCGCGGATGCCGTTGGCATGTCAACCATACAGGAGGTCATTGCGGCGGTTCATGCCAATATGCACATACTGGGATTGTCCACCATAACCAACGTCAACGACCCGGACCGGCCGGCATCCGCCGCCCTGGAGGACATTATACGCACAGCGGAGAACGCTGCCGGTGATCTTGCCGACCTTATAACGGCCATTGCAGGGAGGATCGATGCAGGAAGACCGTAAAGCCGATATCGTCATTACCAACGGCATCGTGGTCACCCAGGACGACGCCGGGACCGTAATCGAAAACGGTGCTGTCCATGTGGCCGGTGATACGATTGTGCATGTGGGTGCCGCCGGCGAAACAGGCACGGAAAATGGCGGACGCATCATCGATGCAAACGGCGGCATTATCATGCCGGGTCTTATTAACACCCATACCCATGCCGCCATGGTCTGCTTCAGGGGGCTTGCCGACGACCTGGCCTTGATGGACTGGCTACACAATTACATATTTCCTGCGGAAGCCAGGCTGGACGACGACAAGGTGTATTCCGGCACAATGCTGGCCTGTGCGGAAATGATGCTTTCAGGGACTACCTGTTTTTCAGACATGTACCTGTTTGAAGACGCAGTGGCCAGGGCGGCCGCCGATGCCGGCATGCGCGCGGTGGTCGGCGAGGTGCTCTATGACTTCGACTCTCCCAATTACGGTCCCATTGACAAGGGTTTTGAATACACGCGCCGCCTTGTGGGAAAATGGCGAAACCATCCTCTGATAAATATCGCGATCGAGCCGCACTCGCCCTATCTGTGCGCACCGGATCTCCTTGCAACGGCGGCCGGGATCTCCGAAGACTGCGATATCCCGTTTATCATCCATCTTTCTGAAACCGAGGCGGAAAAAGAGACCATCCTGAAGCGTTACGGCCGGTCGCCGGTGGGCCATCTCGCCGATATCGGCGTTTTATCGGAGCGGGTGCTGGCATGCCACTGCGTGGTCGTGGATGAATCCGACATTGAGCTGTTGAAGCGCTTTGGTGTGAAAGTGGCCCATAACCCGGAAAGCAATATGAAGCTTGGCTCGGGCATTGCGCCGGTTCCGGCGATGATCGATGCCGGGGTATGCGTCGGGCTCGGCACGGACGGCCCAGCGAGCAACAATAACCTGGACATGTTCATGGAGATGGATACGGCCGCCAAGATACACAAGGTAACGGAGTTCGACCCGACTGTCATGGATGCCCGTACTGTCCTGAGGATGGCCACGCGTGACGCGGCCAGGGCCATCGGTCTTGAAAACGTGACCGGATCGCTGGAGGTTGGGAAAAAAGCGGACATTATTGTTGTCGATACGAAAAAGCCGCACCTGACGCCCATGTATGATGTTTACTCCCACCTGGTTTATTCCGCTTCGGGAAGCGACGTCGATACGGTCCTGATTAACGGCCGGGTTGTGGTTGAAAAGTCGCGGCTGCTGAGTATTGATATGGATGAAGTGATGTCTAAGATGACAAGTATCGCCAATGAAATCAGAAAAATGCATAATTGGCGGATCAATTAACCATCCACTGCCCCGCGCGGTGAGCGGATTTATTCTATGGATAATCGATTGTTTTTGCTACGCCGGCTTTTCGTGATAATAATGCTTACGGGAGCCGTTTTTTCGGCAAGTATATGCGCAGGTCCGGCAATGGCCTTTTCGCCAGGCGGCCTTGCATTCAATGCTGCCAATGATTTTGACGAGTTCGGGGATTTTGACGAATTTGACGAATTTGACGAATTTGACGAGTTCGATGAATTCGACCTTTATGACGAGGGTGTTTTCGACCCGCTTTCAGGGTATAACCGGGCGATGACCACATTCAATGACCGGTTTTATTTCTGGGTGCTAAAACCGACTGCGAGCGGCTATGCCAGGATCACTCCGGAGCCGGTGCGGCGATCGGTCAATAATTTTTTCAGGAACCTGGGATATCCGGCCCGTGCGATCAACAATACCCTGCAGCTGAATGGAACGGGCGCCTTTGATGAAACCGCGCGTTTCATAGTGAATTCAACGGTCGGTATGCTGGGTTTGTTTGACGCCGCTCAAGCCGTCCCCGGCATTGAAGCCCATGATACGGATTTTGGTCAAACCCTTGGCCGATACGGGCTGGGCAGCGGGTTCCACATCGTGCTGCCGTTTATCGGACCCTCCAATGTGCGGGATTCCGGGGGCATGCTGGTTGACATGGTATTGGATCCGGTTTTTTACGTGGAGGGGTTTTATATCGGAACCGCCTCCAGTGCGGTGGACGAGTTCAATCACGCATCCCTTCGCCTGGGAGAATATGAACGGATGAAAAGAGAGGCCATTGATCTCTATATTTTCCTGAGGAATGC
>PUOB01000234.1 GCA_003551985.1 Desulfobacteraceae bacterium
AGGGCGTGACAAGAAAGCTCAAGATCAAGGCTTGCGCAATTTTTGAAGAATTGAGCGTACTCAAGTGTACGTGATATTCTTCGGAAATTGCGCATAACGCAGATATTGGGCTTTTTACGAAGTCGCCAACTAAGCCCAGGTCAAAAAGCCGGGTGTATGCCGCAAGTAGTCATCCCCCCGGGGGATCACCCTTGCCGTAAAACCGAAGCGCCCCGCGCTCTTACAGGGCACTTCACAGGAATAAACATATCTGCCGCCGCCCTTGTCTTCAACAACCGACATTTTGATCGCCGTGCTGTCGGTTATCTGTTCGATCGACTTTACCCGGCCGCAATAAAGCTCCACCTGCACTTCCTCGGGGGAAAGATCGCCAAGTTCGGCCTCCGTCGTAACCGTAAACGTCTCGCCGACCCGAAACGGCAGATGAAGACCCCCCTCGGGCGGATGGACCCGAACGGCAGGCCATGCCTTTTCCAGGCGGCGGCGCTGCTCCAGAAGCTGTTTGGCCGTATCCGCGCCATTCTCCGTGAGGTCGTAGTAATTACGGGCCGCGTTGATATAAAACTTCTGCTCATAGTTCTGGACCATCAGGTGCGCCGAAAAATGAACAAGGGCCGTTTTTATGGATTCTTTCATCATGGCAACCCAGCGCTCGGGGGTATCTCCGGATTTCTTTTCGTAAAACGCCGGGATTACATCGTTTTCAAGAATATTGTACAGGGCCCGGCTTTCCACGGCATCCTGGTAGGACCAGTCTTCATACTGTTCGCCGTTGCCGATGCGCCATCCATTGTCCGGGGTATATCCCTCCACCCACCAGCCGTCCAGAACACTCAGGTTGAGCACCCCGTTCACCGCCGCCTTGATACCGGATGTCCCGCAGGCCTCGTAAGGGCGGCGCGGCGTGTTGAGCCACACGTCCACGCCCTGGACGAGATGGCGGCCGATATTGATGTCATAATCCTCCAAAAAGATAATCCGGTGGCGGACATCCCGGCTTTTGGCAAACTGGACCACCTGCTTGATCAACTCCTTGCCCTCGTTGTCCCGGGGATGGGCTTTGCCCGCAAACACGATCTGGATTGGCTGCTTGGCGGATTTCAGCAATGCTTCCAACCGGTCCCGGTCCATCAACAGCAGGTAAGCCCGTTTATAAGTGGCAAAACGCCTTGCAAATCCGATTGTGAGGACTTCCGGGTCCAAAACGTTTTCCGCCTGCTCCATGATAGCCTTGGGAGCGTTTCGCCGGCCGTACTGCTTGACCATCAGAGACCTGCAATGCCGGACCAGCCGGGACCGGCTCATTTCGCGGGCCCGCCACAGCTCCTCGTCGTATATCTGGTCGATGCGGCTTGCCAGGTCCTGGTCGATGTTGGTATTGCGATACCATTCCGGCCCCAGGTAGCGTTCGAACAAAAGGTGGTTTTCAATGGAAATCCACGATGAAATGTGAATGCCGTTGGTTACGTGGGAGATGGGCACTTCCTCCACGGGCCGGGTCGGCCATGCATGCGCCCACATCCCCCGGGCCACTTCGCCGTGGAGACGGCTGACCCCGTTGCAGTACTGCGCAAACATGAGGCCCAGCACGGCCATGCAAAACTTTCCGTTCGGATTGTACCGGTTTTCCATCTGCCCCATGGCAATAACCGATTCGACATCGGTGCCGAGGCGCTTCGCAAAAGGTTCCAGGTAGGGCCGCACCTGCTGCACGGTGAACTCGTCATGCCCGGCGGCCACGGGGGTATGGGTCGTAAACACCGTGCTTCGCGGCAGAATCTCAAGGGCCGTGTCCAGATCGACATTAACGCTTTCCATTATCTGGGCGGCCCGCTCGATACAGGCAAAGGTGCAGTGCCCCTCGTTCAAATGGATCACGGCGGGAACCTTTTCCATGGCTTCAAGCACGCGCATGCCCCCGACGCCCAGAAGGATTTCCTGGGCCAGGCGGGTATCGGATTCGCCCGCATAGAGCCGCGAGGTCAACTCCCTGTTTTCCGGACTGTTTTCCGGGATGTTGGTATCAAGGAGATACAGGGGAACGCGGCCGACCATGACGACCCAGACCTGGGCACGAATTTTCCCGTGCGGGCCGTCCACTGAAATCCGCATCTCTTTTCCCGATGCGTCCTTCGCGCGCATTACCGGAAGATGATAGATGTCGGTCTCCGGGTATTCCTCCTGCTGCCACCCCTCGTGATCCAGGTACTGGTGAAAATAGCCTTTCCGGTAGAGCAGCCCGATGGCCACCATGGGAATGCCCACATCGGAAGACGCCTTCAGATGATCCCCGGAGAGGACGCCAAGCCCCCCGGAGACCAGGGGGAGGCTTTCATGGATGCCGAATTCCATGGAAAAGTAAGCCACAGCCCCTTCTTCCCGGTAAAACGTGTCGGCATAATCAATCGGCGACTGGATCTCTTCCTCGAACTGTTTCTGCACCCGGTCCAAATGGGCCAGAAACCCTTCATCTTTGGCAAGCGATTCCATCCGCGCCTGCGAAATCAGCGTGGAAAACACGATCGGGTTGCGCCCGGACTGCTCCCACAAACGGGGGTCCACCCGCCTGAACAGTTCAATGGCATCAAGACGCCAGCACCACCACATGTTGCGTATCAATTTTTCAAGAAACGAAGACCGCTCCGGGACGTTCGGGAATACCTGGTATGTTTTGATTTTGCTCATAATACGCTCTTGGTTGTATGGTTAATATAGACGACTTCGTAAAAAGTCCAATATCTGCGTTACGCGCGATTTCCGAAGAATATCACGTACGCCAAGTACGCTCAATTCTTCGAAAATCGCGCAAGCCTTGATCTTGAGCTTTCTTGTCACGCCCTTGGCGTGATTACAAAGTCGTCTGGCTGCGACTTTTTACGAGACTGTCAATATAGACAAAATAATGATTTTTTCGGCGTTTCGCCAACACGATTTGTCCGTTTGTAGGGGC
>PUOB01000190.1 GCA_003551985.1 Desulfobacteraceae bacterium
CGATCATTATTGAAAATGGCCGGACAGGCGGTCAATCCGGATCCGGGAGCACGTCGAGCAGTTTGGACTCGATCCGGGCGGCCCGCACTTTATCGACTTTGTTCCCCTGCTGATCCACGACGTAAAACACATCAACCACCTGGTCGACCTTGGTTGCAATTTTGGCCACTGTTATATCGAGGCCGAACCGGGCGAGAACATCCGTCACCCGGAACAAAAGCCCCGGAAAATCATAGGAAAAGACTTCAACGATGGTAAAGAAGCTTGAGCTGTCGTTGTCCACCACTACCCTGTTGGGCCGGAGGGTCACGCGTTCCCTTCTCACCGGTTTTTCCGTAATGACGGCCGCCGACAAATCCAGCCGACCCGCAAGAACGGCAGCCAGGTCCTCCCCGGCGCGATCCCACCGCTCCTCCTCAAATATCAGATCCGGCGGCGGGGTCACCGTGAAGACGTCCAGCGCGATGCGGTTTTTCCACGTAAAAACCTGGACGTTCAGGATATCAATGCCGTTTAACGTAAAAACCCCGGAGATGGCGGAGAAAAGGCCCGGCTGGTCTTTTGCGCATACCACCACCTTGCGGGTCTCAAACGATTCCCCTTTTGATACGTCCCATACAAACGGTGCATCCGCCAGGCGTCTGTACAAGCGGAGATGCGAGAGTATTTCCGCCCCATCGGTATACAGCAGGTAGCGCGGCGGCAGGACGTCCAGAACGCTTTCAACATCGATTCCCGAATCGCTGCCCAGTTTATGCCGGACAAAGGCTTTTTTCTTGTCCACCTGCTTCACCGCGGCGGTCGAGGCCAGCTCTCCCTTTTCGAGGATTCCCAAAACCTTCAGAAAAAAATCGCGGACAAGGGTCGCGGTCCAGTCATTCCAGGCCTTTGGACCGGTTGCCATGGAATCGGCAACAGTAATCAGGTAGAGCATTTTCAGACGGTTGATCTCCTTGACATCCCTGGCCATGCGGACGGCGGTCTCCTCATCGTAGATGTCGCGACGGGTTGCCGTTTTTACGAGATGCAGGTGATTTCGGATCAAAAAACAGATCAAGTCTATCTCGCGGGGGAGATACCCGAATCGGTTGAGTATGGTTGCCGCCATTTCCGCCCCGGCCTCGGCGTGCTTGCGATCCGGAACCCCCTTGCCGATGTCATGCAGCAGGGCCGCCATCAAAAGCAGATGCTTCTTTTTAAGCGAACGGTAAATACTGCCGCATATCGCTTCAGCGCCTGTGGCCGGATTCGATTCCCCGAATTTTTTGATTTTCTGGACCACGCGGATGGAGTGGCGGTCCATTGGGAACAGGTGGTAGGCGTCAAACTGGATGCGATCCACGATCCCCTCGAATTCAGGTATCAACGCAGCCAGAAAACCGGTTTCAAGCATTTGCTCCAGCACGTTCACGGGTGCGGAGGGCGTTACCAGCGTTTTTTCAAAGGACTTTTTCACCTCCGGATTTCTGCGGAACGAATCATCCACGAGGTATAGAAATTCACGGACCAGTCGCCCTGCCTCGCGGACAAGGGGCAGACGGATCCGGGCGCTCATTTCAAAAATCTTGATTAACAGCACCGGATCGTTCACAATCTTGTTGGGAGAGATGAAGTTGAGTCCGGTGCGGGACACCTCGATTCCGGGTATATCCGATCGTTTCAGAAAAAACAGGCTGCGCCGGGACGGCTTTTCATAGCCCAGGTCATAGAGCAGAAGCAAAAGCTGTTTTTTCACATACCCCATCTTTGCGTGAAGATCCCCCATCAACCGCTCCACAGGCATCTGCGCATCTTTGAACGCAAGGTCCATCTCTTCGGCCAGCCGGGTCTGATATTCAAAATACAACTGGTCGCACTTTCTGCCGGCAAGGTAATGAAGGCGGTTGCGAATGCCCCAGATATAGCTAAGGGCCTCGCACATATGGACGTATTCATCGTGGGAAAGAAACCCCTGGTATTCGAAATCCCTGAATTCCCGTATGCCGTATCGGATTTTACCGATCCATAAAAGCGTGTGGTAGTCCCTGAGGCCGCCCGCCCCGTCCTTGAGGTTGGGCTCCAGCAGAAATGTCGAATCACCATAGTTTTCGTGCCGCTTCCGGTTGCGGTCAACCAGCCACCGGACGACCTTGCCCGTGAAACGGCCGGTGATACGTTCATTGAGCTGGGTGGCGAGTTTCGCATATACTTTGGATATCCCGCAGATAAAACGGGCGTCGAGCATTGAAGTGAGGGTTTCGTAGTCCGTTTTGGCAATCCGGATACAGTCCGGAAGGGAACGGATGGCATATCCGACATCAAGGCCGATATCCCAAAGCGGGTAAATATACTCGCGGACGAGCGCTTCCGCTTCGTCCGGAACCTGCTTGTCAAACAGGATGAGCAGGTCAACGTCGGAATGGATGCATTGTTCGGCCCGGCCGTACCCCCCCAGGCCGACTATGGCATAGGGGTTTTTGTCGAGGGCCAGTGCCGGACCCACCTGGCTGGCGGCAAAGCTGTCCCTGAAATAAGCATCCAGGGCATCCGCGTGCGCCCGGAGAAACTCAGCCGGTTCCCATTGGGAAAATGTCGAAAAAAGGGCCTCCCGTCTTGCGGACAGGGCGGCCGCTGGTATTTCGTTGGTGTTTGCCGGATTTTCTGATGAACCGATCATTATGGCCTTTTCCTTTCGACGTTTGTTTTATTAAATGCAAAGGGTGTGCCACAGCCCCAAAATATCAATTATTTCATATAAAACCAATATTTTATATTTTTACAAAAAGAGGAACTTGCCAGGCAGAACTTTACAAAATTGTAAAAACATGACACGAAAATGTTAAATGCCGTGGCTTTTCAATTATATTAGAGATATATTAGAGGCCGAACGAAAACCAGGATTTTTCACCCGGTTCAAGGAAGATCAGGTGGTGCAGCTTCTGCAGGCCGCTGCGAAATCTTC
>PUOB01000368.1 GCA_003551985.1 Desulfobacteraceae bacterium
GCTCATCAATCTTCTCGTAAACCCGGGCGATCATGTTGAACCATGGCCGCCATTGAACCGGTACCGCATGCAGCATCCCGGCATCGACCGTTTTTTGCCGGTATCCGGAGACAATGGAATCGACAAGCCGCCTTGATGGCAGGATGAACCGCGTGTAGACAAACCCGACAAGAAAGGCATTCAAAATCAGGATGAGGATCAAAAATGTTACGAATCCGGGTGATTCCTGTAACAAAAAAAGGGAGACGACAATCAGGGCGCAAAGGAGCACGCCCGCCTGGAGCCAGAAAAAATGCTCCATGCGCTTTGAAAGCGAGGGCAGTTTCTTTTCTTTGGCAGCGCTGTTGTCCCTGGTTTCTGCTTGTTGGGCATCATCAATCATGCCGTCACACCCCTGTGGTACTGAAACTGCATGGTTGTGGCACCGATTTGGATGATATCGAATTCGGTTAAAAGCACTTCAGAGCGCACGCGCTGCGAATTGACCAGCAAGGATCTGCCGCCCAGGGGGTTTAGGTAATACCCATCGCTTTTCTTTTTGATTTCAGCCGAACGCTTCCCCGCAAACCAGCCTTTTACAACAATATCGGAATCCGGGTGCCTGCCTATCGTGACAACCGCTTTATCCAGAAAAACCGGATTACGGCCTTCCTGGAGAAGGTTTATCATTCCGGTTTCTTTCGTCTTGCTTTGACGTTCGGCCAATTCTGCGACACTTCGGGCAAGCCGGCTCCGGTGATCCGGGGTATCGATATGCATGGTAGCTTCATGGGATGCCTCGCGGGCTTCCATAGGCTGGGTTTCATCCCCTTTGTAAACAAACTTGAGTTTCTGGTTGCCGATGCCAATAAGGTCGTTGTGGGCCAGCCGGCGGGAAATGACAAGCTCCCTGTTAACAAACGTTCCGTTTCTGCTCTGAAAGTCGGTGATGTAAAAATAACCGCCGTCATTTTCGATTTCAGCGTGCACCCCGGAAACCGCTGAATCCGATATCATGATATCGTTTTCCGCGTCACGCCCGATACGCAGCGGTTTATCTGCATCAACCGTATACTCCCCGACGTTTTCGTTGTTGCGAAAAACGATAATATAGGGCATAATGGTATCCTTATTGATCTGCTGAAATTCCGAATAGTTTTGGAGCAACAGAGTGAATTGTATAAATAATGGTATAAAAATTGATTGCCACGGTCAACGCGCAAATTTTTAAGGACATTTGACTTTATGCCGTCCCCGCCTAAAGATATTAAACCACTTCTCAGGTACTTTGCAAACCTTTTCAAACTCCAGGTTACGGGCACCAGCAATGCGCCGGACCAGGTAAGAGTCATTCCCGTAGCCGAAAAAAAGTCCGGCGAATCCATCTATGAATTAAAAATCCGGTTCCGCTCGGCATGGAAGTCCCGACGAATGAGCATCCAACCCCTGGGCGAGAAAGTGGAAAGCAAAAGCACCTGCTACAAGGTCATCTATGACGATCTGCTGGTGGTCAAGATCCCGCCCCGACCCATAACGGACTTCCAGGACTATCTCAAACATATCAACCGGGAACATGCAATCGTCAGGCGCATCGAAAAAACCATCCCCTGCGTTTACCCGCAGGCCAGCGCCATCCTGAAAAAGATCCCCCTTGTAAGGCTGCCGTCGTACATATTGCCGGAGGACGCTGAAAAAGAATACATCAATATTCTTTCAAAAGATGTCCATTTACAGGATTTTCTTAAAATCGGCGACGGTTTCGTCTTTTTTATGACCCTTTCCCGATACTTTTTTTTCAACCAGATTATTGACGCCATCCATAACACTGCCGGCCAGGCCAGAGAAGAAATCGTAAAAAGCGGCCCGGAGGCGATTTCCGACTTTTTCGTCTTCGAGTCCCTGTACGGCGCTGAAAACGACCAGACATACTTTGACATGCACGCCCTTGACAAAGCCTTTGAAAACAGGATTGACGATATTCTCAGAAAAGCGGGCGCATCATGGGCGATTACCGACGATCAGAAAAAAGAATGGTTTTATTCTGGTATCGCCGGGTACCGCCCGGATATTGATGCGGATAATCTGCACAAAGACGCATATGAGCAGGTAGAAGAAATGATCGACCACCTGATTGAAAGCAAAAAGCCGGTGGTTGAAAAATTCAGGAAAGTTGTCTACAAAGCATCGAGAAACAGAAATTTTTCCGGCCACAGACAGCGCATAAAGGGCCTGGTCATAAATATCCTGATGCTTTTACACCGCGTGAAAAAGCGCCAGGTTGCAATACGGGACCTGAAGCCCGATAACATGTACGTAGCGGTATATCTCGAAGGGGCCGACCATATTCTTGCAAACCCGGATGCCTATGATATGGGCCTGATCGATCTTGAAACCGCGTTATGCTTCGAACCGGACAAAAAAGGAAGGGTCTATCAGCCGCTGCTCGCCGGCACGCCGTCTTACGCAACCCCCTCGCACATATTCGGCAACAAAATCTTAAGGGCCTATTACAAGGACGACCTGCCGAAAATATTTTACATCCAGGACATGCACGCGGGATTGGCAATGATTTTCAAGGTCGTAACCGGCCGGACCCTGTTTATAAAAACCTCGCAATTGATACCGGAAATCAGCCGTCTCAAAAAAAAACACGCTCAGGAGGTCGAGGGGCTTAAGGCCCTGTATAAGGATGCCAACCGCCGATTCTGGCAATCCGCGAAAGCGGAGCTTTTCGAAAAAACAGAAAAAAACCGCTACAGGCTGGGGGATATTGACATCGAGCTTTCCGGACGCCTGAAAAACTTCCTGGCCGCGGAATACAAACATGAATTCAAACGCCGGGGATACGCGGGGGACAAGAAAAAGGAAAAACAATACCGGGATACGCTAAAGGCCATCGATGCGCCCGTAACGTGTGATTTTTTGATTGAATTCATGTTCAAACGGGTTTGCTA
>PUOB01000265.1 GCA_003551985.1 Desulfobacteraceae bacterium
CGCGGGGCGGGTGGACAGTCTGCAGTCGGGGATCATTATGGCGGAGGCGGCCATTGATTCTGGGGCGGCCAATGAAAAGCTCAAGGCGCTTATTGCATTTACGCAGAATTGACGGCTTTGTAAAAAGTCCAATATCTGCGTTACGCGCGATTCCTCAGAATTTCACGTACGCCAAGTACGCTGCATTCTTCGGAATCGCGCAAGCCTTGATCTTGAACATTTTACAAAGCCGTCAGAGCGCGACCTTTTACGAGTGCATCAGAATTGACGGCTTTGTGGAAAACGGAAAAGTGCTTGCCAGTAGGGGCGAAAAATCTTTCGCCCTTAGGGGCAATGCAGGCGGGATGATGCGCTTCCTTCGTCAGCACATCCTATGGAATGCACATCCTATGGAATGCGCATCCAATGGTTGCGCATTCCATGGCGGGTTGAGGATATAATATGAACGGCAAGCGGGAAAGGCGGGGCAACGGGAATGGATTTTTTGAAAACGATTGTGGCCGAAAAGCACGAGCAGGTCGCTGCGGCAAAGAAATCCGCGCCTTTTGCCGAGGTTCGCGATGCAGCGGAAGCAAGGACGGATTTCCGGTCGTTTGCCGGGGCGCTGATTGACGCGGCGCATGACCGCGTCAATATCATTGCGGAGATCAAGCGGGCATCGCCGTCCAGGGGCGTCATACGAGAACACGTCGATGCGGCGGTCTTGGCAAAGGCTTATGAAAGGGGCGGGGCCGCTGCGATTTCGGTTTTAACGGAGAGCGCTTATTTCAAGGGGAGCGCCGCGGACCTGAAAGCGGCGCGGGTCGCGCAGGGACTGCCTGTGCTGCGCAAGGATTTTATCGTTGACGACTACCAGGTATATGAATCGGCGGCGATGGGCGCGGATGCCATATTGCTGATCGTGCGGATACTGGATGAAAGACGGCTCGGGCACTATTTTGCCCTGGCCGGCGAATTGGGGCTGGATGTGCTGGTGGAGGTTTACGGCGAAAACGAACTGGACGTGGCCGGGCGGGCCGGGGCGACGTTGATCGGGATTAACAACCGGAACCTGGACTCTTTTGATACGGATGTCGGACGGGCGGGGCGGATGGCGGCGCGCCTTGGTGGGGATGTGGTGGCGGTGGCCGCAAGCGGGGTTGCCGGCCGTTCGGATATCGAGGCGGGGATGAAGGCGGGGATACGGAATTTTCTGGTGGGTGAGAGTATTATGCGGACTGACGATCCTGAAGCATTCCTGAGGGAACTGATCCGATGAGCGCACCGGGCTGGACAACGCAGGATTTCAGCACGCCGCAGATAAAAATCTGCGGAATAACGGTGGTGGAGGACGGCCTGGCCTGTGCGTCGCTGGGCGCTGATGCCGTGGGCCTGGTTTTTTACCCAAACAGCCCGCGCTGCGTGAGCATGAACCAGGCGGCTGACATCTGCTCGTCGCTGCGGGGGGATATCGCGAAAATCGGTGTTTTTGTGGATGAAAAATACGACGACATCATGGCAAGGGTCGAATACTGCGGGTTGACCGGGGTGCAGTTACACGGAAAAGAGAGCCCCGGATTGGCCCGGCGGCTCCGGGAGGCCGGGCCGTCGGTCATAAAGGCCCTGTACACCAATAAGGCGCCGGGGCTCGATGCGGCGGAGAATTTTGCCGATGCCGCGTTTTTAGTGGAGTGCGCAGGGGGCCACCTGCCCGGCGGGAATGCGCTTGTTTGGAACTGGGGGTCGGTTCGGGATTTTGGAATGCGGCACCCGATGATACTGGCAGGCGGGTTGTCCCCGGACAACGTGGCCGAAGCCGTGGCCGCGGCCGCCCCGGCGGGGGTGGATGTGAGCTCCGGCGTCGAGGCCGCCCCGGGAAAAAAGGACTACAATAAAGTCAGAGATTTCATACATGCCGTACACGCGCTGGCCTGTACGCAACACAAGGGGAGGATTTTTGGATGACACGGGAAGAATACGGGCACTATCCGGACGAAAAGGGACATTTCGGTCAATACGGGGGGCGCTACGTGGCCGAAACCCTTATGCCTGCGCTGCTGGAACTGGAATCCGCGTTTAAGCGCTTTGTTCACGAACCGGCATTCGAATCGGAACTGCAGGTAATGCTCAACACTTACGCCGGCCGGCCCACCCCGCTCTATTGCGCAAGGCGGCTGTCCGACCGACTCGGAGGCGCAGCGATTTACCTGAAACGCGAAGACCTGCTTCACACGGGGGCGCACAAGATCAACAACACGCTGGGCCAGGCCCTTCTGGCGAAAAAAATGGGCAAACCCAAGATCATCGCCGAGACCGGTGCCGGCCAGCACGGTGTGGCAACGGCCACTGCGGCCGCTTATTTCGGCATGGCGTGCAAGGTGTTCATGGGGGTCGAGGACATCCGGCGGCAGGCCCCGAACGTCAAGCGGATGGAGCTTTTGGGGGCGACCATCGAGCCGGTGGAATCCGGCACCGGAACACTCAAGGATGCCATGAACGAGGCCATGCGCTACTGGGTGTCGGCCATACGGGACACGTTCTACGTGATCGGCTCGGTTGCCGGACCCCACCCCTACCCTGCCATGGTCCGTGAGTTTCAGAAGATTATCGGCGAAGAGACCCGGGAGCAGGTCATGACGGAATGCAAACGGCTGCCGGACCTTTTGATCGCCTGCGTGGGGGGCGGGAGCAACGCCATGGGCCTGTTTTACCCGTTTTTAAACGACGATGTCGAAATGATGGGGGTCGAGGCCGCCGGTAAAGGCGTCGACACCGGCCAGCATGCGGCCACCCTGACGGCCGGGACGACCGGGGTGCTCCATGGGTCGAAATCCTACCTGCTGCAGGACGCGCACGGACAGATCAAGGAGGCCCATTCCATATCCGCGGGCCTGGATTATCCCGGCGTGGGGCCCGAGCATGCCCTGCTCAAGGATTTGGGGCGCATTGGGTA
>PUOB01000179.1 GCA_003551985.1 Desulfobacteraceae bacterium
ATTACAAGGAGGCAATGAAGCTCAATACCATTGAAAACATGGATGAGCGGCGGGAGGCGGCAAAGGCGTTTTTCGAAAAGCTCAATCATGCCGAGCTGCCCGGAACATTCAACTGGGTTGAAGAAATATTCGAGGGGCTTCACGTCCAGGAGCGGGGCGACCAGCTTGCGCTTACCTGGGCCGACATGACGAGCGGAAAAGAAAGAAGCATGACCTACCGGGAGCTGGCCGCCGAAGGGAACCGGTGCCTTAATTTCCTCTCGAAAAACGGTGTCAAGCATGGGGACAACATGTACATGATGCTTCCCATTGTGCCGGAAACCTGGGTTTCCACGCTGGCGTCCCTCAAGGGCGGCATGATCAACGTGCCCACGGCGACCTCCATGACCGTGCGTGAACTGCAGTTCCGGTTCCAGAGCTACCAGCCGGACACGGTCGTTGCGGACGAAAGTTTTGCCGGGTTGATCGACGAGGCCCTTGACAATACCGGCGGCAAGCCGAAAGTCAAGCTCGTCCTCGGCAAAAAGGACGGCTGGACCAGCTTTGACGACCTTGCAGGCGAGTCCGGCGAGGCCCAAGGGGCAACGATCAAGAAAGACGACGTGCTTTACTGCTTTTTTACCTCCGGCACCACCGGGCTGCCCAAGCTGGTGGGGCACAGTGCCATGTCCTACCCCCTGGGCCACTTGTCGACAGCGGTGATCGTCGGCATGCGCCCGGGCGACGTTCACCACAACCTGAGCGCACCGGGGTGGGCAAAATGGGCATGGAGCAGCTTTTTCGGGCCGCTTAATGTCGGGGCCACGGTGGCGTGCTTCAATTTTGCCGCCCTGGATCCGAAAACATACCTCGAATACGTCTCAAAATACAAGGTCGCCACGTTCTGCGCGCCGCCGACCGCATGGCGCGCTTTTGTGGGCCTCGATCTCAGCCAGTTCAACTTTGAAAACCTGAGGTCTTCCGTGAGCGCGGGCGAACCCCTCAACCCGGAAGTCATCCAGCAGTGGAAAAAGCATACCGGCACGGAGATCCGGGATTTTTACGGCCAGACGGAGTCTACGGCCATGATCGGGAATCCGCCCTGGATGGAAGGCAAGATGCGCTTCGGCTCCTTTGGCAGCCCGTTTTTCATGTACGACTGTGCCCTGGCGGATGATGACGGCAATGAAGTCACCAAGCCGGGCGAAACCGGGCATATCGTGGTGCGCCTTGACCGCTGGCGGGCGATCGGGCTTTTCACGGAATACATCGGCAACCCCGAAAAGATGAACCAGGTTTTCGTGGGGAATTATTATTACACCGGCGACCGGGCGTTTTTTGACGAAGACGGCTACTGGTGGTTCGTGGGCCGGGCCGATGACGTGATCAAGTCCTCCGATTTCCGCGTGGGCCCGTTCGAGGTGGAAAGCACGCTGATCGAACACCCGGCGGTAGCGGAAACAGCGGTGGTCGGAAGTCCGGATCCCCAGCGATATCAACTCGTAAAAGCCTATGTCATACTGAGCCAGGGGTATGAACCCTCCCGGGATCTGGCGCTCGAGCTATTCCAGCACTCGATCGGTATCCTGGCCAAGTTCAAGATCCCGCGTATTATCGAGTTCGTCCCCGAGGTGCCCAAAACCATCAGTGGGAAAATCCGCCGGATCGAGCTCAGAGAGCAGGAAATCAAGAAAAAGGAGGATGGGGTGGAAAGGGCCCCCAACGAGTATTTTTACGGTGATTTTCCCGAACTCAGTTCAAAGAAGTAACCCGTTCAAAGAAGTAACAGGGACGCACAACGCGCAATTTTTTGAGGAGCCGGCCCGGCGCAACAGCCGGGCCGGCAAGGCAAAACAAGCAATAAGGAGGGTATAGGGATGAAGGAATCATTGTACAAAAAGGAGCTGCTGCTCACGGTCGTGTTTTTTGTCGTCCTGCTTTTTTTCGGGCATTTCGCCCAGGTTTTCGTTTTGTTTCCCGGCCTCCAGGGGGATCCCGTTGCCGAGACCGGCATGATGTGGGGATTCCCGGTGCATTACATTATACCCGTCCTCATGGGCTGGTTCGGCCTCCTTGCCGTGACGATCGTCATGGCGCTCGTCTTGAACAAATTCGACGATGAGATGGAAGAGTTGGCAGAATCGCTTGAGGGTAAAGGCTCAAACAAAAACAAGTAACCTGTGAGGAGGCATAAATGGAAACTTACGTATTTGAACTTCCCAGCATGGCAATGGGATTGGGTGTCGTTATCCTGCTTTTTGCCATATTTTATTACGTGGGGTACCGGTCGGCGAAAATAACGACCACCGCGGAAGACTTCTATGCCGCGGGATACTCCATCGGACCGGTCGCCAACGGGCTTGCCATGGCGGCCACCTGGGCCAGCCTCGCGACCTTCATGGGGGTAATCGCCCTGATTTACGCCCTGCAGGCGCCGTTCGTTTATCTATGGATTCAATGGGCCCTGTCCATACCGCTTTTAACGCTGCTCTACGGCGCATCCCTGAGAAGGATGAAGGCGTTTACGCCGGCATCCTTCATCAAGGTGCGCTACGGCAACGAGGCGGCCATCATCTCCATTGCCTGGATGTGCCTTGCCATGGTCATGTACGCATTGGGCCAGATGATCGGCCTGGGCATGGCTTTCGAGGTCCTGTTCGGTATTGATTATATCTACGCACTGATCATCGTGGGCATTGCAACGGTCGGTTTTATCACCATTGGCGGCATGTACGGCGCATCCTACAACGCCGCGTTCCAGATGGTCGTCATGACCCTTGCCATCATCCTTCCCATGGGGGCCATCATGAAGTCGATGGGATCTGCCGGGTGGTGGTTCCCGCCGCTGGCCTACGGCGACATGGTGCCCGGCATGCTGGAACAGCTGCCGGACTTCTTTGACATGCGGTATGATTACCGGTGGTATTTCGCCCTGATCCCGGCGTTTACAA
>PUOB01000304.1 GCA_003551985.1 Desulfobacteraceae bacterium
CCCGGCGATAATCAATAGCGATTTAGGCCCTTATCAGGTGGTGCAGGGTTCAGAAAAGGAGATTGGATCATGGGAGAATGTCAGCAGCAGGGATGCGGCGGAAACGGATCGCAGCAAGCCGGCCAGAACAATGATGAATCAATAAAAAGGGCCCTGGCCCGGATACGCCACAAATTTCTCGTGATGAGCGGCAAGGGAGGGGTCGGCAAGACCAGTGTGGCGGTCAACCTGGCCATGGCACTTGCCCAAAAGGGTTTTCAGGTCGGGATCATGGATGTGGACGTGCATGGCCCGGACGTACCGCGAATGCTCGGGTTGTCGGGTGTAAAGGCGGGCAATGCCGGCGACAAGCTCGACCCCCTGCATTATTCGGAGAACCTTTCCGCCATATCCATCGAGGGGATCCTGCCGGATACGGATACTGCGGTCATATGGCGCGGCCCTTTGAAGCATGCGGCCATCACCCAGTTTATCAGTGAAGTCAATTGGGGGGACCTGGATTACCTGATTATCGATTCACCGCCCGGTACCGGGGATGAACCCATGAGCGTCGCCCAGACGGTGCCGGACGCCCGCGCCATCGTGGTGACCACGCCCCAGGAAGTGGCCTTGCTGGACGTCCGCAAATCCATCAATTTCTGCCATAAACTCAACCTGGAAATTTTGGGCATCGTCGAGAACATGAGCGGTTATGCCTGCCCTCACTGCGGCGGGGCCATAGATATCTTCGGCACCGGCGGCGGCGAAAAAACGGCGGAACAGTTCGGCCTGCGCTTCCTAGGCCGGATTCCGTTCGACCCGAACGTCGTCAAGGCCTCGGATGCCGGCGATGCCTTCCAGTTGCGCTACAAGGATTCGCCGGTGACAAAAGCGTTCCACGATATCACGGACATTCTTGTGAACGGTTGAGAACATTGACGGCTTTGTAATCACGCCCTGGCGTGACAAGATCAAGGCTTGCGCAACCTTTTTACCGATATCCGGGGTTACCGGTGGTTGACCAGATCGTTTAAGATGAGCGTAATCGGGCGGGCGTCCTCGCTTTCACCGGCGTAGCGGATCGGGCCGGGACGCCGGTAGCAGTCCTCTCCGGGGATGGCGGCAAGCCAATGGTCGCGTTTGGCAGCAAACACCCGGAACGCCGGGGAGTCGATATCCACAAGGGCGCGTTCCATGACCAGGGTCAGTTTTCCCTGCCGTTCTTCCAGGTGCATCAGGGCGCCTATGGGGATACCGATGGGCTCCCAGTCCTTGAAATCCTTTTCAAGGTTGTTGATTGCGGCCATCTGGCCGGTAGCGCCATTGGTGATGAGGGACAAGACAGTCTTGCCCAGGTTGTAGGTGTAGGTGCAGTCAAACCAGGTCGGATCGTTTCCCCGGCCGTCATATCCGTAAAAATGGTACTGGGTCTTAAATTTCGGCACCGATTGTTTGTAGATGGTTTCCACCGCACTGGGAACGTCTTGCTCCGGGGAAAGCACCGCCGCTTTGACGAGGGTCTGCTTGAGGGTTTTAATCGAAACAACGGATTTTTTGACAAGCAGAAACCCCTCGTTGTCATCATAGTTCCGGAACAGTGCACGTCCGAAAAAATCGGGATCCAGGCCGCCTTCCGCCATGGTTTGACGATAGCTTTCCACTTTTATGCCGTTTTTATAATCGCCCCGGTCAGCCAGTATTTTCAGGTAATCTTCCACGAGGCCCATGATAACGCGGTCTGTTTCCATTTGGGAAAACTGGAAATTGCCGTGGCTGTCGCGCTCGGTCAAAAGGCCGATCTGGAAAAACGCTGGCAGCACGTTGAACAGGTCATCATCCCGGGTGTTCCATATTGAAAAAACACTGTTTTCCCGCGACATGCGGGCCATCTGCCGCAGGTAGTCGAGTTTGTCGTCAAGGGTGGGAAACCGGGTGTGAAAATCCGTGTCGTGGGTGTTGTTGTAATCGGCGATAATCGTGTTGAGTTTGATGATGAATACCTGGATTTCGTTGATGAATTCCAGCAGTCCTTCGGGGATGACGATAACACCGTAATTCTTGCCGACCGCGGCCCGACGGACGATGCCGTCGCATATCAGCCTGGAGACCTGCCGCAGGGTCATTCCGTAGGCTGTATAATCGACGGTCCCCTCTTTTTCAGCTTTCCGGATACGCGCCTCGTCAACAAAGTCCGCCAGTTCCTCGCCGATCAGGGTAATGTTGGGATGCACCTGCAGCCCCGTTTCAAGGGCAAGATGGGAAGCCACGCGCCCCATAACCTTGCATATGTGCCAGTACTTGACGTCCGAGCTGCAGTCCGAGCAGAGGTTGTTGATGTTGTGGGAAAACGCCCGGGCCGCCGTATGAAAACCGAAGGAAACGGCACAAATGGAATTGCCGTTGTCGTCTTGCACCTGGATGTCGCCGTCAATGGTTTTGGGTACGCCGATGACCTGGATGCCGTCCTCGTAGAGCGCCTGTGCCAGAAATGCCGCATTGGTGTTTGAGTCATCCCCGCCTACGATGACAAGGGCATCGAGTTCAAGCTCCGTGCAGGTATTTCGGGCCTTTTTCATTTTTTCGGCGGAGTCGATCTTGGTCCGCCCGGTCTTGATCATGCCGAATCCGCCGAGGTTCCGGTATGCGTCAACCTGGTCGGCGGTTATTTTAATATAGTTTTTTTCAAGAATGCCGTCCGGCCCCATGAGAAAACCGTAAAGGCGGTTTTTATCGTTGGCCTGGACCATGGCGTCGTAGAGGCCTGCTATGACATTGTGGCCGCCGGGCGCGGGGCCGCCTGAGAAAACAATGCCGATGTTTCTTTGTTTGCAGTGCGCTTGTATAACGGCGTCATCGGGGTTTTCATGTCCTGTCACCCGCTGGACCACGTTGTTTATGATGTCCGGCAGCTGCTTTCTTGCTTCCGGGTGGGAGTGGAATTTATATTCGG
>PUOB01000282.1 GCA_003551985.1 Desulfobacteraceae bacterium
GGCAGATTGAGTCTTGGCACATGGCAGCAGGTGGTCGTGATCAACCACGACATAAAGCCCAGGACAAGGCGGATTGATGTGACCATTATCGGCTCCTGAAAGGAAGGCAGTAACCGGTCGCCGATGGAGACGGCGAAATTTTATACCAGATCCCGCGCAATGCTTTCATCCCAGCTCCGGCTGAAAATCCGGCTTTCTCCTTCCCAGGCGTCGAGTTCGGCACGGATGTGGAAATGGGTTTTATCGGATGTAAGGAGGGTGCGGGTGACCGTGCGTACTTCCCATTCACCCCGTTTGAATCGCCTTTCCCACCGGGTTTCTCCGCGAAGCGATCTGTAGTCGTCGGATACAAAATCATAGTTTTCCACGACTTTCGTGGCGATTTCCAGGTCGATGTCATCCAGGCGATAGACCCCTTCGTCGTTGATGACCTCGAGCCGGGATTCGTCTTTGGCCAGGTTCCGGATCACCGTCCAGGACTGGCCGGTAGGCTGGATCAGGGTCTTTGGCAGGGGCGGGGCGCTCTCGGGGGGGCCGAACGGCCGGAGTTCTTTGTCTTTCGGATCGTTTTTCCGCACAGGCAGCAGCAGCCGGCTGGTTTTGGTGTAGACGGTGATCCGCGCCGGTTCGGGTGAAGGCCAGGCCAGGGGCCAGTAAACCGTGGAGATCGCCAGGCGGATGCGGTTGCCGGCGGGAAATTTCTGGGCGATATCGTTTAGCTGCATCTTGATCCGGTAGCGTTTTCCGGGCTCCAGGGGCTGCGGGTTTTCATGGCCGTCCCTGTGGGTGAGATTAAGCAGGCCGTAGGTCACCCGGGTGACCTTATTGTCCGGCAGGATGTCGGAGAGACGCACGGCGATCATGGCCACGGGCTTGTTTGCGGAAAGCTCCAGGTCCGCCACCGGGGGGCCAAGGATCTCCATGTCTTCTTCGAGTGTATCGGAATCGAAGACCAGCGCGCCGCCGTCGTCGTCGCGCTGGTCGTGGGGGAGGTCCGGCGGCGCGGCATAGGAGCACCATTTGCCGGCAAAAAGGCCCACGCTCAGCGGGGACTGAACCGACAAGGGGATGCTGTCCCCGGTTTTTTCCTCCGGGTCGAGCCAGGTAAACCCCAGATGAAACACCTTCGTGGATATGTTTTTGCCCGGCCAGTCGGTCTCCGCAACCCATCGGCCAGGTCGGTAGTCGTAGTCCGTGGTCGGCGGCACACTCTCCTGCATCCATACCCGGAGCATGGGCTCTTCCATAATCCCGGTCTTTTCACCCTTCAGCCAGGTGTCCCACCAGCGGATCGCTTCCTGCAGGAAGCCGATGGCCGGACCGGGATGGCCCATGTGCGGATACAGGTGGCTCCACGGCCCGATGAGCCCCTTGCGGGGGACCTCCAGGTTGGAAAGAAGTCGGAAAACCGCGTTGGAATACCCGTCGGCCCAGCCGCTCACCGCCATCACCGGGCACCTGATGGCGCTGTAGTCTTCGCAGATGGAACCGTGGCGCCAGAAATCATCGCGCCGCTGGTGTTTCATCCACTCGGCCAGCCACAGCCCGCTTTGATCCAGGCGATCCATCCACATGGACTTCCACCGATCACCGACTATCGCCGGGTCCGGCGGGCAGGCGTTGTGGCTGAACATGGTCGACGCCCAGGACAGGTTGTCCCCCAGCAGGCATCCGCCCATGTGGTGCACGTCGTCTGCGTACCGGTCGTCCGTGGAGCAGACCGTGATGATGGCTTTCAGTTCCGGCGGCTGCAGGGCGGCGATTTGAAGTCCGTTGAACCCGCCCCAGGATTTGCCCATCATGCCGATTGATCCCGTGCACCATGGCTGGCTTGCAATCCAGCGGATGACCTCGACGCCATCGTCTTGTTCCTGCTGCAGGTATTCATCGCGCAGAATTCCGTCGGATTCCCCTGAGCCGCGCAAATCGACGCGGACGCAGGCATAGCCGTGGCCGGCCATGTAGGTATGGGTCCGCTCGTCGCGCTCGGCGGTCAGGTCGTTTTTGCGGTAGGGGATGTATTCCAGTATCGCGGGAACGGGGTTTTGGAGGGCATCCACCGGCAGCCGGATGCGGGCGGCAAGGCGGCACCCGTCGGACAGGGGTATCCACTCGTTGGGCATCTCCCGGACGGTCCGGGGAAAAGATTCGACAATGTTCACAAATTATTTCCTTTGATGCTTTTTTTATATGTCGCGATCTGACGGCTTTGTAAAAGGTCCAAGATCAAGGCTTGCGCGATTCCGAAGAATGCAGCGTACTTAGCGTACGTGAAATTCTGAGGAATCGCGCGTAACGCAGATATTGGACCTTTTACGAAGCCGTCTATATTGGTGCAAATTCAAACGGCAGCAAGTCGGTGCAATGCATGTAGGTATCGAGAAGCGCTTTGCGGTCCCTGCCGCCGATGAACAGGTGGCAGATGGCATAGCTGTAGCTGTCCTGCTCCAGCAGGTCGGAGAGTTTCATGCCTTCTTTTACCTGGGGGTGGATTACCGTGCCCGGATAGCGTTTTTCCACCCGGTTGATTTCTTCATCCGTTGGCACCCGGATAACCCGGGCGTCGCCGGAGAAAAGACGCCAGAAAAATTTTGCCGCGCACGCAAATTCTCCCTGGCCGTGCAAAAAATCGGGCGTTTCCCCGCAGGCTACCTGCACGGTCACCTGCTGGTTGCTCTGGCCGGCCACCTTTTCGAAAATATCGCTGTGGGACTCGCTCACCCGGGGATTGATTTCCAGCAGCCAGATCGTATCATGCTCGATATTCCAAAAAAATTCAATATTAAAGGCGCAGTTGTCCAGCCCGGTATGCGCAATCACCGTTCTGGCAATGGATAATATTTTCTGCCGGACGGCATCCGGCAGCACCGAAGGGTATTCATAGCGGAAGAAACTGATGCCGTTTTCATAACGCAAAGAATCGATAAA
>PUOB01000367.1 GCA_003551985.1 Desulfobacteraceae bacterium
AATGATGTGGAAGTCGCGTTTGCCGCCGATGCGGCGGAAGGGTTTGTTGAAGCCGATGTTTTGGCAACGGGGTTTGACTTGTCTTTTCTGCCTGCTTTGGAGGTTGCCGGGGTGGGGATCGAGCCGTCACGGGTCAAGGTCCGGGGGGTTTTATCCGGCACTGTCACGCTTCTGACATCGCCCGGGCAATGGGTCGGGGATCTGTCGCTCACCGGGCTAACGGCTGGCCATCCGGAAGCGGGTCTTGTCGTCACCGGCGGCAGTTCACGGATACAAATCGCCGACCGGGAAATTGTATTTCATGGCACAACGCTGCATGCGGCAGGCGGACGATTGACAGTGCCGGCCGCAGCGATTCAGTTGGGGGAAAAGGGGGTGGCGGCGTTTCAGGTTCATGGTGACGCAAAGGGAATGGATCTGGATCGTCTCAAAGAGATCGGGGTTTTTGAGTTCCTGCCCGAAAGCTTTCAGCCGGGAAGGGTTGACGCGGGGAAAGCCGATGCGGCCATAAAGGGCGCATGGTCTCCCGGCGAAGGGTTTGATTATCGCGCCGATGTATCCATTCATGATGCTTCCGGGGTTTTAAAAGACCCGGAAGTCGATTTTACGGCGTTTGACGCCCAAGCTGTTATAACACCTCCCGGCAGTGTGCGCGTACAAAGCGCAAGCGCGCGGTTCTGGGAGGGGCGGGCCGAAGTCGCAGGGACGTTTGACATATCGGAAAGAGAAATAGACAACCCCGATATTGACATTTACTTCGAGGACGTGGCAGAAAACGACGCCCTGATGGCCATGCTCCCGGAATATATACAAGACGGCGTATGGTTCGCAGGGCCTTCAAACGGAAAAATCGGCGGTTATATCGGCTTGATGCACGACACGATATCCCTGGAACTGGATGTTTATGCGGAGAAACTCGCGCCGCCGGCCCTGCCGTTTGAATTTGACGGTGCCGCAGGTACAATCCGGTGGTCTACCGGTGCCCCGCGCGTGAGCTTTGAGAATGTTTCCGGAGATATAGACGGCCGCCCGGTATGGGGCAGCGGGGCGCTTCTGGTTGAAGACCGTTTGGCATCGGATTTTACCGTTTCGGGCGAAGATATCCGGCTGACCCATGATCTTTTGGACTGGCTGGGGATCGATACGGGCCAATGGCGGGTGGACGGCCGCTTTGATATCGATTTGCAGGCCCGGGACTGGTTCCCGTCGGAGGATTCGGTGGCCGATTCATTTGCCGGTATACACTCGAACCTAACCCTCAGGGATGTTTCCTTTTCCCATCCGGATTACGGCCGGGCGGTGCAATCGTTCAACGGTGTTTTATCCCAGGGACCGGGGGGTGTTGACCTTGACCATTTCACAGCGTCGGTCTTCAGTGTCGATGTGGATGGCAGCGGGCGCTTCCCCTTCGACGACAAGGAAAACAACCCTTACATGACTGTTCAATCCGAAACATTCGACCTGACGCCAAAGCTGTTCGCCCGGCTTCCCATCCAAACGATGCCTGAAGATCTTGACCCTGGCGGGCGGGCAAGCTTCTCCGGCACAATAGAAGCCCTTTATGATGACGGGCTCGTTTTCCTTGGCGATATGGAAGCGCGGTTCAGTGAGGCAACCATCACGTATTCCGGAACCCCACTTGGTGCAAGCGGCTCTTCGCGGCTTCGGTTTTTCGGGGACGGTCTTTCCGGCAGCGTTTCCCTTGAACCCATAACCATCGGGAATTTCAATGGTGATCAATTGTCGGGAGATTTCGATTTCAGCGCCCCGGTGATCGAATTCCGCAACGTTCATCTGGCCGGGTACGGCGGAAGCATGGCTTCGGAAAAAACATGGATCAACGTATCCGATAAACGCTGGTCAACGGATATCGACCTTTCGGGTGTGGATATTGAAAGCGTTGCCGAATCGTTTGGCATTATGCAAAAACAAAGACCTACGGGAAGCCTCCAATCCAGCCTTTCCCTGGAAGGCAGATCGTTCGACACGCTGGCGATAAAAGGCGCCGGAGAAGCGACGATCGAGGAAGGCCGGCTTTACAGCTTTCCGATTCTGCTTCCGGTGCTGAGCCTCTTTGACCTCAAGCTGCCCACCCAGAATCCCGTGAGCGACGCCTACGGCGTCTTCCGCATTGACAGCGGCGTGATTGTTATTGAAGACCTCTTTTTTTCAGGGGGCGCCATACCCATACACATGGATGGTTATATCGGCCTCCAAAACGATGTGGCCTTCAAAGACCAGCCGATCTACATGATCGTCACCCTGGCCAGAAAAGAGGGGGTTGCGGACCGTATTCCTTTTGTTAATTTTTTAAAGCATCACACGATAGACTTTTTGCGAAGGGTGGTGCTCCAGGCGCGGGTGACCGGGACCTGCGGGGATTACAAGGTGGAAACGCTTGCCACCCCGGTTACCAGGCAAATACAGAAAATGTGGTCTTTTCTCGAGCAGGCGACGGAGCCCCTCAACAATGCCCGTTGAGCGGTGCGTTTAGCGTCGCGGTTGCCTGTGAAGAAGTTAAGGCCGGCTGCGGCTCTGGCCGTGTGACAGGGCGCTGGCAATGAGGTGTGCCGTTCTGATCAACCACTGCGGTTGCCTGCGCCATGGACAGCCCTATCCGCTGCAGAAAAACGGATTTTACGGGCTCCATCGGCCCAAGGCGGCTTATCAGTTCCCACTTGGCGTTGCCGTCGGGTATCCGGCCGGCGGTCAATGTCCTGTATATGGCATCCATGTTTGGCTTTTAAACCGGCAAAAAAAACGCCCCTGCCTACTAGCAGGAGCGTTTTGCAGCTAGATAGTGCCTGAACGAAAACCGTCTTTTTCACCAATTTCTGCGTCAGGCTCAAATTTTAATCCTCAAAATACGTCCAGTATTCCTGCGGTTAAAATTATCGCCTTCCTTGAACTTGGCGAAAAATCCTG
>PUOB01000011.1 GCA_003551985.1 Desulfobacteraceae bacterium
AGTTCGGAAGACATCGGCTGTATCCTCACGGATGATTGGGTTATATTCCTAAAATAGCGTTTGCGATGAGAAAATAAATAATCAGGCCGGCCGAGTCCACCAGGGTGGTAATAATCGGCGCGCTGACTACGGCCGGATCGACGCCCACGCGCTTGGCCGCCATGGGAAGCAGTGCGCCGGTCGCCGCAGAAAGCAGGCATATGGTAATCAGCGAAAGGGATAGCACCATGGCGACCCGCGGATCAAAAACAAGGGAGATCGGAATGATCGCAATAATGCCCAGCATTGCGCCAAGCAGCGTGCCGACCTGCACTTCCCTGAAAAGCACTCTCGGCAAATCGCTAAAGCGGATTTCGTCCACCGCCATGGCCCGAACAATAAGGGTTGAGGACTGGGATCCCACATTGCCGCCGGTATCTATAAGCAAGGGGATGAAAAGGGCCAGCGTGACGACCGCCTCCAGAGACTCTTCGAAATAGTTCAGCACATTGACGGAAAGGGTTGCTGCCAGTATCAGTACAAGCAGCCACAGCGCCCTTGTCCGGGCCAGGCGTCTTACGGAGGCGGAAAGGTAGGGCATTTCAAGCGGCCGCGAAGCGCCGCCCAGGGCGATGTCCTCGGTATATTCGTGCTCCAGGATTTCCATGGCGTCGTCAAAGGTGAGAATCCCTACCAGGCGGCCTTCCATGTCGACCACCGGGAGTGCGATCAGGTCGGCCTCCTGGACCAGCCGGGCGGCCGTTTCCTGGTCCTCGTCCACCCGGATCGAATATACATCGGTCGTCATGATGTCCCCTATGATGGTGTCCGATTTCTGGAGCACCAGGTCCCGCAGGCTGATGACGCCCAGCAGGACCAGGGCGTCGTCCGTAACCGGCAGCATGTAAATGCTTTCTGCATCGCGGCCGGTCCGCCGGACTTTATCGAGCGCCCGGGCGGCGGTCATGGTCTGCTTCAGCGCAACAAACTCGGGGCTCATGACGCGGCCGACGGTTTCTTCGGGATAGCCCAGGAGAATCGAGGTGAGTTTCCGTTCCTGTGGGCTCAGCCCTTCAAGCACTTCCTTTGCCAGCTTGGCCGGCAGTTCATCGATCAGCCGGACCCGGTCGTCGGGATCCAGCTCCTCGATAAGCTCCCTTAACTGGATATCGCGCAGGGAGGCGATAAGATGTCCCTGTTGGGGAGGGTCCATTGATTCAAAGACTTCAAGGGCAAGATCCTTGGGCAGGAGCCTGAAGGCGATAGCCAGTTCGTCAGGATCGAGCCTGTAGAGTTCATTGACGATTTCCAGAACGTCTTTTTCTGAAAACCATTCCTGAAGCCGGCTCCATTGTTTTTCATGGAGGTATTGGGACAGGATGGACATATATTTCTCCTTCGTGTCAATTCATGGATATAAATTGAAGTTCAACCGGGGTCCTGCTCGAAAGTCAACAAACCATCCATCCACCGCCGGACCGGGGATCCTGTATGTAAACCAGCGTTTGCGATTAAAAAACCTTGCGATTAAAAAACAAGGGACGGGCCGTTACCTGCCTGGTAACTTGGGGTGGAAGGTGTGCAGCCGGCCGTTTGACATTACAGGCTGTCGTTTTGATTGTATGTCCGGTTGTATATCCGGTTGTATATCAGGGGCCGGGGCATCTGCCGGGATGGATGCCTGCGCATCGTTGTTGGACGGGGTGAAAGAAACCAACCGTGTATTGACGGATCCGATAAAAATATCGCTTGAAATCCTTAGAATTTCCCTTGACGGGTCGGTGCTGACATAAATTTTTGCTTCCCTGAGCCTGTCATCATCTTCCGAGGGGTCTTTTTTGGTAAGATTTTTTACGCGCGGGACGATGACAACCGCCTCCCGGGTTTCGCCCTTTACCGTAAGACTGGTTTTATTTACGGCGGCAAGTTCAATCAGGTACCTGCCGGTCCCCGTAAACGTGTCGAATTGGCGGGTGTCGCCGATTTCCCATGGCAGGCTTAATGCAAGAAATACCGCGGAAAAGGGGTCGAGGGTGAAATTGTCGGGCGCAAAATGCAACTCTTCGATATCGCCCCGGCGGTCTTCGTGGACCGATTTTATTTTACCGTCCGGCAGAAATTCGATTTGCGTGTGTTCCGTGTCGTTGTTCGTTCTGTTTCGGTAAATGGAGTTTTTAGGATAAAGCGTGGATGCCGACACAAGGGCTTCCGTGTTGAACCGGAGCTTGTAGAAAAGGCTGACAAAGCGGTTGGTTCTCGCCCTCCCCTTGATTCGGTAGTCGGTTCCGTTTTGAACCAGTTCCAGTTCGACGGTACCCGCAGGTATTCCCTGCCAGCTGACGGAATAGGCGTATGTACCGAAACGCGGCTCGAAAGTACCCGGTTCCGGTGAGTAAACCGGGGTTATCACCTCAACCTCATCTATGGGGATACGGTCGGCATAAACGGGTTGACCATACAGGCAGGCCGCGGCAATTAAAATAATGGCTGAAACAAGGGGTCTGTTCTTTTTCATCGGGTTTTTTCCATCTAAATACCGAATATAATAGTCGGGCATCTTGACTGCGCCGGTTACCGGCACCGACAGGTCAACAGCTCCGGCAGACGCTGAAGCAAGTATTAATTATGCTTTTATTCTGATAAAATATTATGTATTTTGTTGAATGTCAATTGCGTCTTCCGATTCACCACGGGACTGTTTGCAGGGGCGAATGATCATTCGCCCTGAGGCGGGCGAAAGATTTTTCGCCCCTACGGATACCCCTGTGTTAATTCGGGAGACACGTAAAGGGTGCGTCTGCGAATCCGTCAATTATAAAAGTGTTTACAAAGGCCGCAAGGTTTGTAAAAACAGGGTAACTGTGCGTTCGGGAAAAACTGCCGCAACCATTTAAAACGAAGGGGACAAGTTATGAAAAGGTTGATGATTGGCTTTTTAGCGGGG
>PUOB01000257.1 GCA_003551985.1 Desulfobacteraceae bacterium
ACAACAAATGGATCAGTGCCTTTGCTCTGCTGGCAGTCGTTATTCTCTTTCCGGCTTTTCACGCAAAAGCGTCGGCGATTGACGTATTTGTGAGTATCACCCCGCAGTCCTATTTCGTGGAAAAAATCGCCGGTGAGAGGGTCAATGTCCACGTTATGGTCGCCCCCGGTGCCAGCCCGCACACCTATGAGCCGTCTTCAGGCCAGATGAAAAAACTCGCCGAAGCCGAGGCGTATTTTTCCATCGGCGTTACATTTGAAAAGGCGTGGCTTGACCGGATACGCGCCGTCAACCCGGACATGGCGGTGGTGGAAACCGACCGCGGGATCAAAAAACAGGCCGCTTCGCGTCACCATGGCCATGACCACGGCCACGGCCACGACCACGGTGCCATGGACCCCCATATCTGGCTGTCGCCGCCTTTGGCAAAACTCCAGGCCAGAAACATCCTTGAAGGGCTGACCCGGCTTGACCCGGACGGCCGCGAAGCCTACGAATCCAATTATGCCGCGTTTATCACCGAGATCGTCGAATTGGACATGGCCCTGCGAAACCGCCTGGCACCCGGACAGGCCTTTCTGGTATACCATCCTGCCTGGGGTTATTTCGCCGACGCCTACGGGCTTGAGCAGATACCCGTCGAGGTGGACGGGAAGGCCCCGAAAGCAAAACAGATACAACAAATCATCGGGCAGGCGAAAGAAAAAGGGATCCGGGTGGTCATGGTCCAGCCGCAGATCTCCTCCCGCGATGCGGAAACCATCGCGCGGGAGATTGACGGCGATACGGTGAAGGCCGACCCCCTGGCAAAAAACTGGGCGCAAAACCTCAAGGATGTTGCTGAATTGATTGGAAAGCAGCAAGGCCGATGACGCATGGCGATCCCATCATACAGGTGCGTGACGTTTCTTTTTCGTACAATGGCGAACCGGCCCTTGTCGATGTCTCCCTTGACGTGGCGGAAAAAGATTTTCTGGCAGTCATAGGCCCCAACGGTGGTGGAAAATCAACGCTTGTCAAACTTATCCTGGGCCTGTTGAAGCCGGATGCCGGCCGGATCCGCGTCTACGGCGAAGCCCCCGTAAAAACGGCCCACCGCTTTGGCTATGTACCGCAGGATGTCAACATCAATATTCAGTTCCCCATCTCCGTTATCGACGTGATCCTGATGGGGCGGCTGCGCTACGGCGGCCGACGGCGGATCAACCGGCAGGACCGCCGGAAGGCCTTTGAGGTGATGGAACAGATCGGCATTACAGGCCTCGAGGGCCGCAAAATCAAGGACCTCTCGTCGGGGCAGCGGGAGCGCGTGTTCATTGCCAGGGCGCTTGCCACGGATCCGGACATTCTCATCCTGGACGAACCCACCGCAAGCGTGGATACAAGCGGTAAAACCGAGCTGTACCACCTGTTGGGGGAACTCAACAAAACAAAAACCGTCATCGTTATCAGCCACGACTTGATGATCGTCTCAAGCTATGTCAAAAGCGTCGCATGCGTGAACCAAGGGCTTCACTATCATCCCAGCAACGAAATAACCGAGGCCATGATCGAAATGGGATATCAATGCCCTGTGGAACTGGTGGCCCACGGGCAGCCGCACCGGATACTCAAACCCCACACGGATGTTTAACGTGATCGAGGCCCTTCAATTCGAATTTATGAGAAATGCCGTGTTTGCTGGCCTTTTTGCGAGCCTGGTCTGCGGCGTCATCGGATCGTTCGTAGTGGTGAACCGCATGGTTTTCCTGGCAGGGGGCATCGCCCATGCCGCCTATGGCGGGATCGGGCTGGCTTTTTTTTTCGGCATCCCCTATATATACGGGACCATCGGGGTCTCCCTTGCAGCCGCCCTGCTCATGACGGCCGTGTCGGTCCGGGCAAAAAGCCGCGCGGACACATTTATCGGGGTTTTGTGGGCCGTGGGAATGGCCATGGGGGTGATCCTCATAGACCTGACGCCGGGGTATCACACCGACCTCATGAGCTATCTGTTCGGCAGCATACTGGCCGTACCCTCCCGCGATATTGTATGGATGTCGGGACTGGGCGCCGTTACGCTGTTTATAACGATTTTTTTCTACCGCGATATTCTGGCGATTTCCTATGATGCCGAATTTGCGAAACTGCGCGGGGTTCCGGTAAACCTGCTGTATTTCCTCTTCATCGCACTGGTTGCGGTCTCCATTGTCTTTATCATCCGCGTGGTGGGGTTGATCCTGGTGATCGCGCTTCTGACCATACCGCCGTATATCGCCGAGAAATATTCCCGCTCGCTTATGGTGATGATGGTTTTGTCCGTCATCCTGTCGGTCATTTTCAACATGACCGGGCTGTGGATGTCTTACACCTACGATCTGACATCCGGTGCCACGATCATCATGGTCGCCGCCGCCGGGTTTTTTCTTTCACTGGGTGCCGACCATATTGCCGCTTTTTTCCAAAAAAGTTGAAAACCCCGGATAATCGCTTTATATTGTCTCCCATGAACGCCTTGATGTGTAACAAACCATTTTCCTGCCCCGCATTTCGAACCCTGCTGGTCATTTTGACGGGAATGGCGCTGGTCTTTTTTACCGGATGCGCATCCCGTAAACCGGACGCCCCCCCAAATATAACCGGAAATACAGCCGTTTCGGGTGCGATCCAGTTCTACCGGGGGCCCTTGAATCACCTTAACGCCGTGCGGGATGGAACCTGCCCCATGTATCCCTCCTGCTCTGCCTATGCAATGGACGTATTTGACAAGCACGGTCCGCTGACCGGCTTTACCATGACGTTTGACCGGCTTATCCGATGCGGCAGGGACGAAACCGACCTGTCCCAAAAAATCTATATGAACAATCGCTGGCGGACCCATGACCCGGTCCGGCACAACGACTTCTGGTGGCATGAAAAAGGGAGCGACATGCAATGAT
>PUOB01000414.1 GCA_003551985.1 Desulfobacteraceae bacterium
AGTGCGTAAATGTCATACATGAAGGCCTCTTTTCATTTTCCCGGTAATTTATCGGTTTCAATTATATGGCGGCAATATTTGCCCTCGTCCTCGCCTGTGCCGATCCCCTTGACCATGATCTTCGTGTTGTCCGGGCTGAAAACCGGGTTCCATGCCTCTGCAAGGGGGATATCGAGCGTCTTGCCGTTGACCGCTATGGCATACTTCCCGTTTCGTTCGACCTTTGCCGCGACAAAGTCGCCCTGCGGGGAAAATACCGGGGGCCAGGCCCTGTCGTAGGCCTCCGGCCACATTTTTCCGTCAACCGCCACGTACCATTTGCCATCGTTTTTTCCCGTGCATGCGATGGAGCGGTTGTCCGGGCTGTAAACGGGGTCCGTGAGCACCTCGTTGAATGTGACGTTCCATGGGATGTCATTTTCAACAATGGTCCATTTGCCGAAGACGGGGGCGGCGATGCCCGCGATTTTTTTGCCGTCCGTGCTGTAGAAATGTTGCCAGAGCTGAACATAACGGCCTTCCCAGAAGAGCTCGCCGTCTTTTGCCAGGCTCCACCCGCCGGGCACCTTGACCGGTGCGGTAACCGAATTGTCAACCGGGTTGAACCGGGGGCGCCATATGGCGCTGAAGGCGTTCGGCCAGACCTCGTCGTTTATGGCGATGGTGTAGTCGTAGAGGGATAGCCGGACCTCGGCTGCCACCAGGCGGTTGTCCGCGCTGATATCGATCTCCCATGCATTGAGGAAGGTATTCTTCCAGGGGGTCCCGTCGGCGGCAATGGTAAAATGGCCTTTTTGAAACTCGAAAATATCGCCTTCCTTCAGGGCTTCGGTCTGGACCGCCGCGGCCGCAACCCTGCCATCCCGGCTCAGGGTCAGGTTGGTCATGGCGGAAAAGCCCGTCTCCCAGGGGACGTCATCCTTTACGGCGAAATAGCTGCGGGCGTTCTGGGCGGCAATGGCGATACTGCCGTCTTCCTGCGAGAAGCGGGTATTCCATACAAATTCAAACCAGTTTTCCCAGGGTTTGCCGTCTACGGCGACACTCCATTCGGCGGTGTCCGATACAATGGCCACCGCCTGATTGTCCGGTGAAAAGCGCAGGTACCAGATTTTGTCAAAGGACTTTTCCCACGGCGTGCCGTTGACGCACACGCTGACAGTTTCTTCCTCGATTTGAACGATCGCGGCGATCTGCTCGCCATCCGGGCTTACGTAGGGTTCTTCAACCGACTCGTATTCGGATTGCCATCCGGATATATCGGCAACAACTTTTTTGCCCGTTGTCCAATCCCAGTTTTCGATATTTTTCATAGGCCGCTCCCGGCTGCCTCGATCCAGGGTTTCCCGTATGGTTCGGTAATTGCTGCGGGACCGGCGAGGCAGCTGTTAGATGGTAATTATCAACGATGCATGTCAATCAAACAATCAGTCTACATAAGAGTCGACCGAAAATCAAGACTTTCCCTTAAAGTCAATTTAAACCGGGGGTGCCGGGTATTGCCCTCGGGGCGAAAAACCCTTCACCCGTAGGGGCGAAAAATCTTTCGCCCGCTATCTATCAGGCTGAAAAACCCTTCACCCGTAAGGGCGAAAAATCTTTCGCCCGCTATCTATCAGGCCGAAAAACCCTTCACCCGTAGGGGCGAAAAATCTTTCGCCCGCAAAACGGACCCGATTCATTCAAACCTGAAGCGCTTTGGCCACTTCGGCAACGCGCGCACCGAGTTTGCGTCCGTTTTCAGTGGTTTCCGCATCCGGCGCACCCACGCATGCGGTGCCGTAATGCCCGGTCGCGGACATGGGATCGCCGATGATAACCATGCCGTATATCAAAAGACACTGTATGATGGAGATCATGGTCGTTTCCTTGCCGCCCGATGCGTCGCCGGATGTGGCAAAGGCCGCCCCCACTTTCCCCTCCATTTTTTTGCGTATACCTACGTAATCGTCAAAAATTTTTTTCATACCGGCCGCCATGGAACCGAAATATACCGGGGAGCCCGCAATGAGACCGCTGCATGTCATGAAATCGTCCTTTGACACATCATCCGTGTTTTTGACCACGGCATTGACCCCGTCCACCGAATCAACGCCTTCGGCTATGGCCGTGGCGAGTTTTCGGGTGTTTCCGCCTTTTGAATAGTACAGTACCAGTATGTTCATAATCGTCTCCTTTCCTGTTTTTTATCCGATGCGATGCACCATCGGCTGTTATGCCAGCAGCGTGGCAAGAAGCCCCGATATCACGATGCCATCGAATGTTCCCGCACCGCCGATACTGGCCATGCCCGTATCGAGTTGTTTAATGTCGCGCATGTGGAGGAGATCGGCCCCTATAAGCGGCCCCAATACACCGGCCGTAAAAGCGACCGGCGGGGCAAATTCCGGGATGAATACGATTGCCGCAAGCGCCGCTATCAAGGGCGGGATGAATGCAGGAAGCGTGATCCCCACCTTGGGAACCGGCTGCGCAAGCCGGTAGCATACATAAATGTTCACCGCTGCGGCGCCTGTCACAACAAGCGCGGCATACGGGCTGTGAGAAAGGATGCGAAGCACCTGGTAGGCGGCAAGGATGCAGGGGACGACGCATCCGCCGAAATTCACCGCGATGATGGTAAAATCCTGCTTGACCGGTTTTTTCCCTAAAAAGCGGTTCATGCCGAAAAAAGCGTTCGGGGGATCCTCCATCGGACGGTCCTTCGGTATTTTCTGCACGGGAATATTGATCAGCCCGCCCATAAAAATGCCGATTGCGGCCATTATTGACAGCTCGGGGGAAAGGCCCAGGCGCGTCAGGGCGATGAGCATCACTTCGGCCAGAAACAATGGCACAAGAATCAGCAGAATAAAAAATAATGCCAGTGGTAGACAGCCCTGCGGCATGATCGGAGCCGGTTCCTTTCTTTGAAAAAC
>PUOB01000083.1 GCA_003551985.1 Desulfobacteraceae bacterium
CCGCGGCACCCTTACTACCACCGGCCCGGGATCCCGCTTCTTTTTTCCCTTATTGCAGGCATTATAGCGGGGCGGTATACACCGGTGCCCGGTTTGGCGATTGCGGCGTGGCTGGTTGTTTTCGTCTGCATGGCTGTTCTTATCCGGTCGATTTTCAAGCAAAAGCCTGTCATGGTCGCACCCCTTTCCCTGTTTTTTGCTTTGGGCTGGCTCGCTATCTCGTCTTTTTTGCCGCCTGCATTTCCACCTGAAACCGTTTTGCCCTACATTGACGAAAAACCCGTCGCCTTTTCCGGAACAGTATATGAACCGCCTGTCGAACAGGGATTCAGGACCCGCTGCGTGCTTGACGATCTCCACGTTTATCCTGACGGTGATATGCAAACGCCGGTATCTTTGCCGGGGCGCATACAGCTCACCGTATACGGCGACGCACCCGACATTTTGCCAGGATTTCATATTACTGCGAACCGGCCGATCCGATCGCTCAGAAACTTCAGCAACCCCGGCGGTTTTGATTACAAACGATTCATGGCTTACAAGGGCATCTGGGGGACGGCCTGGGACAACGGCAGCCGCATCACGGTCACCCCAAAAGACACCGCGCCATCCCTGTTTTTATCTGTTTCGGCCATGCGCATGGCCGTCGATGACGCCATCGCTTCGGTCAGCGAAGGCGACACGCGCGCAGTCCTTTCCGCACTTGTGATCGGCAAACGAACCTTGATTTCGCCTTCCCTCCGGGAATCCTTCAGCCGGGCGGGCGTCAGCCATCTCCTGGCCATATCGGGTTTGCATGTGGGGATTGTGGCCACCGTGTCGTTTTTTCTATGCACCGCCGTTTTCGGCCGCATCCCCTTTTTGCTCAAACGCGCCTTCGTTAAAAAGGCCGCTGCACTGTTGTCCATGTTATTTGTCCTCGGCTACGGGATGTTGGCCGGCATGTCTCCCTCCACCCAGCGCGCCGTGATCATGATCTGCATCCTGCTGTTCGCATATCTGTTCGACCGGCAATATAACCCGGCAAATACGCTTGCCCTGGCGGCCCTTGGGATACTTGCGATTTTCCCACAGTCGCTTTTCAATATTTCATTTCAACTCTCCTTTGCCGCGGTTACGGCGATCTTCATGGGGCTTCACTATGTCCCGCTGCCGTCCAAAACCGGCGACGAAGGGCTGAAAAAACGCTTCTGCCGCATTGTCGGCGGATTCGTATGGGTGTCGGTGCTGGCCATAATCGGCACCATGCCCATAGTGGCCCATTATTTCAACCAGGTGACCGTTCTGGGTATTGCCGCAAACCTTGTACTAGTCCCGTTAATCGGCTTTATCGTGGTACCGCTTGCCCTTGCATCGTCCATGCTTTATTTTATCGTCCAACCGGTGGCACTATATGGATTATCCGCAGCGGACAGCCTTTTAACCGCGGCCCTGTTCATTGTGGCGGGCATTTCAGGGCTCCCATACGGCAGTTTTAAAACCATAACGCCTTCGCTCATCGAGATAGCCTGTATTTATGCGCTTTTGACAAGCCTGCCCATGCTTGCCGCCGCCGCCAGGAAAAGAAGTCTTTCGGCCCCCCCGGAAAAAGTCATGGCCGCAGTTGCGCTTTTGGCAATTGTTGTTCTGATCGCTGATGTGGGATACTGGGTCAACCGCCGGTATTTGCATAACGATCTTATCGTTACGCATCTGGACGTTGGCCATGGCAATGCGGCCTTGGTTGAAATGCCGGGCGGCCGGACCATGCTCGTGGACGGCGGCGGTTTCAGCGACAACGCAAGCTTCGATGTCGGCGCATTGATCGTTGCGCCGTATCTGTGGCGAAACAAAATCCGAAGCATCGACAAAGTGGTTCTTTCCCACCCCCACGCAGACCACATCAACGGACTGCTCTACATCCTGGACAATTTCAATATCGGCAAGGTTATCTCCACCCACTATCCGTCGGATACGGCAAACTACCGGCGGTTTCTCGAAATCATTGAAGAAAGGGACATTTTTCATCCCCCGTTTTCAGATATCCGGGAATCCAAGCGTATCAACGGGGTGGATGTGGATATATACTACCCCCCTTTGAACCGGGCGCCTGATATGGCGCCGGCAAACCTCAACAACGGATCCATCGTATTGAAGCTGACGTACGGCGGGACCTCGTTTCTTTTCCCCGGAGACGTTGAAAGGGCGGCCGAGGCGGAAGTCGTCCGACTGGCGGGGGACCGGCTGCATGCCGACCATCTCCTTTCCCCCCATCATGGCAGCAACACTTCCTCCACCAGAGGATTTTTGGATGCCGTGGATCCGAAAACGGTTGTTGTCAGCGCAAGAAGCGATCGATTCGGATTCCCCGCGGAGGAGGTGATGAAGCGCTATAACAGGCGGGGATACGATGTGTACAAAACAGAAAAACACGGGGCGGTCAGGATCATTGTAAGAGATGACAACGTAGAGGTGTTACCAACACTGAGGGGACAACGGCGATAGGGCCGGAACTGAATGGATGATAGAAACGGACGGCACGGCGGCCCATCGTTCCCGCGCAGAGCGCGGGAACGATGAAAAGATAAAGGGAACGATGAAACACTTTATTCCTTTTTGGCCGTCTTGTCGCCGGTCTCAGTTGCTGCTGCTGCTGCCGGCGACTCACCGGTCAATTCGATGATAGAAATAGGTGCCGCATCGCCGGGACGATGTCCCAACTTGATAATACGCGTATAGCCCCCTGAGACACCTGCAAAACGCGTCGGCGCCTGGTCAAACAGCTTTTGAACGATATCCTTTTCACGAATAATGGCCGCCGCTTGCCGTCTGGCATGCAAGTCGCCGCGCTTGGCCAGGGTAACCAGGTGGTCCGCCCATCCGCGCAGCGCCTTGGCCTTTACATCGGTGGTTTTAATTCGTTCATGCTTGAATA
>PUOB01000289.1 GCA_003551985.1 Desulfobacteraceae bacterium
CTTTTCAGAACCGTAGGGGCGAATAATCATTCGCCCGCCATAAGGGCGAATGATTATTCGCCCCTACAAAGAACCCGTCGTGAATCGGGAGACAAAAGCCGACTTTTTACGAGACTATCAAGGATTGACCTATAACCTATAACCTATAACTTACAACTTACAACAACCGAACCCCCATGAACAACCGTCTCCCCCATCTTGGCGCCCGGCAGCGCAGCGGCATTCCGGAAGGCATATTTTCAATTTGCTCCTCCGGCAGCATGGTGCTTGAAACCGCGCTGCAGCAGGCCGCCCTGAAAAATGCCGACCTCATCGTTGAATCGACCTGCAACCAGGTCAACCAGTACGGCGGCTACGCCGGCATGACCCCGGCGGATTTTGCCTCCTATATCAAGCGGCTTGCGGGGAATGCGGGCTACCCGGAAGATATGCTGTTGATCGGGGGGGACCACCTGGGCCCCTATCCGTGGCGCGCCGAAAGCGCTGAAACCGCCATGGAAAAGGCAAAAACGCTTGTCCATGACTGTGTATCCGCGGGATACGGGAAAATCCACCTCGACTGCGGCATGCCCCTGGGCGACGACGCCGTTGACACGGTCTTTATCCCGCCGGAATTGTCCGCTCAACGGTCCGTTTCCCTGTGCAAGGCCGCCGAGGCGGCCCGAAGCGATCTGCAACGGCAGATGGGCCTCCCCCTCTACGTCATCGGCGCGGAGGCGCCAACGCCAGGCGGATCGCTGACAGGCGCCGAGGCCGTTCCGGTCACCGAACCTGAAGACATTTCAGACTTTTTGGACATTTGCAGGCGCCTGTGGCAGCAAGAAGGCCTTGACGATGCCCTGCAGCGGGTCGTTGCCATTGTCGTGCAGCCGGGCATTGATTTCGGCCCCGACTCGTTTGTCGGATATAGCCCTGCGCGCGCCCGTGAACTTTCGCGTTTTCATGCGCACCTGCCGGACCCCATGACCTACGAGGTCCACGCCACGGACTTTCAGCACGATGTGTCATTATCAAAAATGGTGGATGACCATTTTGCCCTGCTGAAGGTCGGCCCCGTGCTGACGTTTGCATTCCGCGAGGCCGTATTCGCCCTTGCCCACATCGAAAACGAGCTGCTTAAAAACAAAAAAAGCGCCGAGGCGTCCGGTATCATTGACGTGATTGACAGGCAAATGATCGACGCCCCGGAATATTGGCAGTCGCATGTGCCGGGGGATGACGAAGATGCCCGCATATACCGGATATACGGATTTACCGACCGCATCCGGTATTACTGGAAATACCCCGCGGTAAAAAAGGCTTTCCGCGTTCTGGAAAACAACCTGACGCGCTCCATTCCCCTTGGGCTGATCAGCCAGTATCTGCCGGGATCCTTCCCCGACGCCGGCAATGATGCCGCCCGGGAAAACCCGCCGCTGACAGCCGCCTTCCTTATACGCCAACGGATCTTAAAATCGATTGACCCCTACTTCAGGGCTTGTCGCCCCCGGGAATAAGCCGCATCCGGTCATTTATAAAAAATATGCGCTGTTTTTCAAAAAATTAATTTACTTTAACGTCAAGGTTGGTTTAGATTGATCCCCTGCCTGGGGCCTGCCTGCCCTTGACTGATATAAACTTAAAAAAAATACAGGAACCATGAGAGACGATATAATACAAACAAGGTGGCACGGACGCGGCGGCCAGGGCGCAATCACCGCGGCCAAGATTGTCGCGGACGCAGCGTTTCAATCCGGATACGGCGGGGTGGTGATGGCGCCGACCTTCGGCACCGAAAGACGGGGGGCACCTGTATTTACGTCCCTTAAATTCGCCCGAACCAAAATCTACGATCTTTCCCCCATTACCGAACCGGACATGGTCATTGTACTCGACCACCTGCTCCTGGAGGAAGTCGATGTGGCAGCCGGACTGAACCCGAACGGGCTGATCGTCATCAACTCCCCCAAGCCGCCGGAAGCATACAAATATGACGGCATGCGCATTGCCACGGCGGATGTTACAAACATCGCCCTGACCGGCGGCCTTCCGGCCGGGATTGTCAACACCGGCATCATCGGGGCCTTTGGAAAAGCCTCCGGACTGTTTCCGGTCGACGTCCTCTACCGCGCCATAGAAAAGGAGTTTGCAGGAAAAAACGGGCGCAAAAACGCGGAAGTGGCCCGGATTACGTTTGAAAATACGCACGTTGGAGGCATATAGATGAAAAAGGGGAAACCATACGCCCTGCGAAAATCCCACAGCGAACCCGGTCCCGGCGACGGCGGCAGAACCGGCTCATGGCGGGTTCTGCGTCCGGTTATCGACCCGGAAAAATGCATTCCCGCGAAAAAGAACAAAAAAGCCTGTTTTTCATGCTGGCTGTACTGCCCGGACGGCGTGGTCACGAAAACCCTCCTGCCGGCAATCGACCTGGAATACTGCAAGGGCTGCGGCATCTGTGCGGAAGAATGCCCGGCCGACGCAATCACCATGGTGGAGGAAACCCTTTTAATCATGGAAGAGGATAAGTAACCCCATGCATATTATTGAATCCGGCAACGTCGCCGCCGCCCTGGGCGTAAAACTGGCGGAAGCGGCCGTCATCGCCGCATACCCAATAACCCCCCAGACGCCGCTGACGGAAAAACTCTCCGAACTGGTGGATGCCGGGGAAATGAATGCCCAGTATATACCGGTGGAAAGCGAACACAGCGCGCTCGCGGTCTGCATTGCCGCATCGAGCACCGGCTCGAGGACGTTTACGGCAACCAGCGCCAATGGCCTCCTTTACATGAACGAGCAGCTTCACTGGGCAGCCGGGGCGCGGCTTCCCATTGTCATGTGCGTGGTCAACCGCGGCATAGGCGCCCCGTGGACGGTATGGAACGACCACCAGGACGCCATATCCCAGCGGGATACGGGCTGGATACA
>PUOB01000337.1 GCA_003551985.1 Desulfobacteraceae bacterium
CAATATGGGGCCCACCCCCTATGACTACCTGGTTGCCGGGCTGGGGGCCTGCAAGGCGATTACCGTGCGCATGTATGCGGACCGAAAGCAATGGCCCCTGGATGCAATACGGATCGGGCTGACCCACACAAAAATTCATGCCGATGACTGCCGGACGTGCGAGACACAAAAAGGGTCCCTTGACGAAATCCGGGGCACGATTACCCTGGAGGGCAACCTGGATGACGATCAGCGGCGCCGATTAATGGAAATTGCCGATAAATGCCCCGTACATCGGACGTTAAAAGGGGAGGTTCAGATCATAACGCAGACCGCTTTGGAGGCACAATGACCTATAAGGGCCCGTGGAGTCCGCAATATATAGACGCCCAATACAAAAGCTGGAAGCAGGACCCGGAATCTGTAACAGAAGACTGGCGGTTTTTTTTCAAGGGATTTGAACTGGGACTGGCCGAAAAACCCGGGTCGGACCGGGACGACTGCGAACCCTGCGATACGGAATCCGTTCGAAAGCAGTCCAAAGTCGAGGCCCTGGTTTACCGGTACCGGGATATCGGGCATTTATTATCGTGCCTTGATCCGCTTGCGGCTTGCCCTACCGAGCACCCCCTGTTGGACCCGAAATCGCTTGGGCTCGACGATGCGGACATGGAGCGCCGGTTTTACGTGCCGGGCCTGCCGGAAGGCCGGGATGTGGGGATGACCCTCCGGGACCTGGTCAACCACTTGCGCATGACCTATTGCCGGTCCGTTGGGGTGGAGTACATGCACATGCAGGATCCGGATGAACGCCGGTGGCTGCGGGAGCGGATGGAATCAACCCGGAACCGGCCGACGCTCACCGGAGACGAAAAAGTCCGTATTTTCAGAAAACTCACTGAGTCGTCGCAGTTCGAGGGGTTTATCCACCGCCAGTACCTCGGCCAGAAGCGATTCAGCGCAGAAGGGGCCGATGTTATTATCCCCATGGTCGACGCCCTTTTCTCCCATGCCGCGGAGACCCACGGATGCGCCCAGATCGTGCTCGGCATGGCGCACAGAGGGCGTTTGAACGTACAGACCAACGTTTTGAACAAGCCTTATGCGGACGTGATCCGGGAATTCGAGGACCAGTACAACCCGGAAGCGGAAATCGGCGCGGGCGATGTCAAGTATCACAAGGGGTTTCGCGGCCGAATATCCACGTCCGGTAACCGGTCCATCGACGTGATCATGGCCGACAACCCCAGCCACCTGGAATCGGTCAACCCGGTGGTCGAGGGGATGGCCCGGGCGCGAATGGATGTCATCGGCCGGGAGGGCACCCGTCAGGTGATGCCCCTGCTGCTGCACGGCGATGCGGCATTCTCCGGACAGGGGGTTACCGCAGAAACTCTCAACATGTCTCAATTGGACGGGTTTTTTACCGGCGGGACCGTCCATATCATCATCAACAACCAGATCGGATACACGGCCCTGCCCGAGGACATGCGATCGACCCGTTACCCCACCGATCTGGCCAAAAGCCTTATGATTCCGATCTTTCACGTCCATGGCGAGAATCCAGAGGCCGCCGTCCACATTGTGAGACTGGCATGCGATTACAGGATGGCCTACGGCAAGGACGTGGTCATCGACGTGGTCTGCTACCGCCGCTACGGGCACAATGAAGGGGATGAACCCTATTTCACCCAGCCGCTGATGTATGAGCGTATCAAAAACCGTCCCCCCCTCGACCGGCTTTATGCCGAACAGCTCAAGGAAGAGGGGGCTGCGGTCGACGGGGATATCGAGGCCATCCGCGAACAAACCGCCCAGTGCATCCAGGACGCCTATGAGGGGGCGCGAAAGGAAAAATCAAAGCGGCAAAAGAAGACGGACGGCAGCCAGGAGGCGCCTCGCAGCGTAAAAGATGATTTAAATGTAGACACCCGGGTCAAACCCGATTGGCTTGATGATCTGGCGGCAAAGCTGAGCAATGTGCCGGAGGGCTTTCAATTGCACCCCAAGCTGAAAAAACTTCTGGAGAAGCGCCGGGAGGCGGTAAAAACCGGGGAGGGCATCGATTGGGGAAACGCCGAGGCGCTCGCGTTTGCCACTATCGTTGCTGAACAGACGCCGATCCGTCTGTGCGGCCAGGACAGCCAGCGGGGGACGTTCAGCCAGCGTCACAGCGTACTGTTTGACACGGCGACCAGCGATCCCTATGTGCCGTTAAACCGCGTCGCTGAAGACCAGGCTGCCTTTGAATCCATCAACAGTCTGCTCTCAGAGGCGGGCGTTTTGGGGTTCGAGTACGGGTACTCGGTGATGCGTCCGGATGCCCTGACCCTATGGGAGGCCCAGTTCGGCGATTTTGTCAACAATGCCCAGTCGGTCATCGATCTCTACATTGCCTCAGGTGAGGCCAAGTGGGGGGTCAAAAGCGGACTGGTGATGCTTTTGCCCCACGGCTATGAAGGCCAGGGTCCGGATCATTCCAGCAGCCGCGTGGAGCGCTTTTTGCAACTGGCAGCCGAGGATAACCTTTGCGTTTGCAACCCGACCACCCCGGCGCAGTATTATCACCTGCTGCGGCGGCAGGCTGCGGGGCGCATAGCCAAACCGTTGGTGGTCCTGACGCCCAAGAGCCTGCTGCGCAACCCAGCGGCCGCCTCCACGCGAAACGATCTGGCAAAGGGCGGCTTCAAGGCGGTGATTGACGACCCGCAAACCAAAGGAAAAATGAAAAGCGGGCCCCCGGACCGGGTTGTCTTTGTCTCTGGCAAGCTGTTTTATGACCTGGAAAAGGCCCGCATTGACAGCGGGAAAAAATCCCTGGCGATTGTTCGTGTCGAACAGCTCTACCCGTTTCCGGCCGAGCAGCTCGAAGCGGTTATTGAGCGTTACAAGGGATGCGAAGACTGGTTCTGGGCACAGGAAGAGCCGGCAAAC
>PUOB01000358.1 GCA_003551985.1 Desulfobacteraceae bacterium
AGCTCCGCTTTTTTAAGGTATACTTCTTGGTAATTACGCCATCAATTTGCTTGCAACAATCCCATGTTCCGGCCGTAACATTGGAATACCGCGCAATACCGGATAAGCAATTCCTGTTTCCCGTGTATTAAGATTCAAATAGTGTAACGGTATTAACTGCCTTGAGAACTGATTTTCAATTCAAAATAACCAATAAATTCAATGCTTCATCCAAATATCCGGTTTAAGACAAGGTGCAAAATACTGTAACGCTTCAGCCATATTTCAAAACTGATACGATGTATCCGGTACACGGCAGCGATCACGGCATTATTATGGGCAACCGTATCAGTCCTCGGGGTGTCAAATTAATCCATCCGGATGAGATATAGATTCGCTGCAAAGATAAGGGGAAGGTGGGCTGGATGAGGGGAGAATAAGGATCCGGGAAGGCCGGCAATCCCTGCATTTATAATCAGACGCCCGGCTGTTCCGCTAAAAACGATAATACAAGGTTGACCTCAACAAACACATGCTTTAATTCTTTGGCCCTTTGACGGCAATCCGTGACGATCTCTTCAAATTTCCGCATATCTCCCTTGGACGCTGCATAGATCTGTTCAACAGCCTCGGGGTCAAAATCCTTATATTCCAAGATAAAGTCTTCCACTTCAATGGGATATAACACAAGCGTTTTCAGACGACTGAGTATATCGGGATGTTCGCTGGCAAGATAAGTCCTGACCTTGGGCAGACCGGCAAAAACGATCGGCACCCCCGCATCAATAATGCGCTTCAGATATGGCCATAACCGGGGATCGAGATCATTGGCCTCATCAATAATGATAAAATAATCATCTAATGCGCATATCATTTTCAGGTAGCCGGGGGTTCGCTGATAACTAGTGCCGGCCTCATAATTCAATTCCTTGAGTATGGATGCCAGGGTCTCATGCACATTAAACAGCGATTCTACCCATACGGCCCGGAGTTTTTTAGGCTGGATCAAGCTTAAAAACCGGGTTTTTCCCGCGCCGTAGCCGCCCTCGACCAATACGCTTTTGCCCCGTGTAATACGGGTATATACCGAAGCAAGATAGGATCTGCGGCGTTTGTCATTGATGAAGCACTCTTTTCTTTTCATTTTGCACCATAAACCGGTTTTCGCTGGTGTTTGATGCAATCGAGTATAAAAGCATTAAACAGTGCCGCGCCGGTTATTTCCGGGGGTTGGCGTAATTTGAGCAAGTATCTCTCGTATCTCGGCTGATTGTTTTCATAAACGGTCCGGGTTATGGAGAGGGTCAGCCCCTCTCTGTATCTTTCCATGAGAGCACCCCGATCGACCACCATGTCTTTTTCCGATAAAAATTGAATGATCTGCTCCAACTCATTGGCTTTGAGCTTAGCTCCCGGAGTTTTCTCCGTTTTTTCAAATGGCTCCCGGCAGATGGCTTCGCCAAGCAAAATTCCATCATCTTTGTTCTCAAAAATATAAAGCTTGTCGTCAACAGCAGAAATTTTCACTTTCGTGCTTTTGTGCCGGCTGAACTTGTCTGCCCCGTCAACCACCATATATGTCTGTTTGTTAAACGTCAGGGTCCTTTTGACTGATACCGTGGCTGGTATTTTTTTAAACCCGTATCGCATCAGCTCCGCCACGGTGTCCGGTGAAAAGCATATCGTATTCGTGTCGGCCATATACGCATCGAACTTTTGTGCCGGTATCCAGGACATGGTTTTGCCGTCTACACTGAAAAAATGCTTTGTTTCATTGTGTTCTTTCCGGTAAGCCTCGATCAGGCCGGCTTTTTCAAGATCCTCAAGGGTGATATCCAGATGCGTGACCATGATTTTAACTTTTTTCCCGCCTTTAAAAAGATAACCGGGCAGGATTTTGTCGATTCGATCTTCAAAAGCCTTGATGATTCTGATTTCAAAATTATGAAGGCTGCGGTGCGATGACTCGAGGTGAACCTTGTCTTTCGGTGAGAGCTTTCTTGCAAAATCGGCTTTCAGATAAAATCCGCCCGGGACTGAATAACAGAGATTGAGCTCATGGATCGCACGCTTCAGATTTAAAAAACCGCCGGCATTATCCGGCCGCAGGCGGATATGCTTTTGCGGGAAGGCCGTGCTCAGCAAAAACTGCATAAATACAGTGACGGTATTTATACTGTTTTCGGAAAAACAGGCGTCTAAAGTAAACATATACCGGGATCCGGTATCATAGAATTCGATTACCTGGGGTTTCTCCCATTTGCCGTCCGGGTCCCGAATTTTGAGATAATGCAAAACACATCCATCCATCTGCACCAGGTCAAAAACAGGCTCATCCTTGAACGCATAATGACTGTCAGGTTCCTCAAAATCAGGACGGGACAGATAGATCCGAAGATTTGCCTCTCTGGCATAACGCCGCAAGGCCCCCAGAGAAATCCCTTTGCCAAACTCCTGCTCAAGGAAGTGATGATAATTTTTTATGGTCCGTGCCTGCTGGGTGATAAAAATAAATCCGGGATCGGAGATCTCACTTGATGCTTTGACCATTTCAACAAACCGGCTTTTGACCGCTTCGCACAAGACCTGCTTTCGGCCGCTGCACTTTCGCCCCTCCATGATCCCCTGCCCGGCAAGCAGCAACGGCTTTGGAATAACCCCGGTTTTGCGGTACTGGTCCATGTAGTACTTCTTTACCCGGCGTTTGGCCGATCCGGTCTTGTTCATGATTTTCTTGTGCAGCAGCACCAAAAACTGCTCATCCTGGGGCATAGCCATGATTATTTTTTCGAAGCGATCTTGTCTTTCATGACCTGAAGCCAGAACATACCGGCCTCGCGGGATGTGCCCACCCAGCCGTCCTGCTGGGCCTGGCGTATCGCTGTCAGCATCTCCATAACCGCCTGCTTATAGTCGGCGCTGATGAT
>PUOB01000211.1 GCA_003551985.1 Desulfobacteraceae bacterium
CATCCTATCCCCCGATGGAAAACATCTTCGAGCCGCATGCGGCGCTTTGCGTCATCCCGGTTTTTTCCAGGGGCTTTTTTTCCACGGCCGCCGCTATAATGCCGGCAAGTTCGGCATCGGCGGCATTGTTCCGGAGCGGTGTTTTGATATCGGTCACAATGTCGGACAACAGGCAGCTCCTTAGAAACCCGTCGGAAGTAAGCCGGAGCCGGTTGCACCGGCTGCAGAAATGATGGCTGACCGGGCTGATAAATCCGATTTCGCCCGGTGCGCCCGCTATGCGGTAGCGCGAGGCAGGTCCGAAATACGTGTTTGTTTCGCAGATCACCATATCCCCCAGCGGTGCAATGATGGATTTTATATCCATCTCCGTAAGGGGGGTTCGGGCTTCCTGGAGTCCGGCGCCGAAGCCCGGCATTTGTTCAATAAAGCGGACATGAAGCGGGTACTTCAGGGATAGGGCGGCAAGGTTTTGGAGTTCATCGTTGTTTATACCGCCAAGCGCCACCACGTTGATTTTTATCGGTGAAAAGCCCCGCTTCAAGGCGGCTGAAATGGCGGCCCATACCCGGTCAAACGCATCGCAGCCGGTTATGCGCCTGTATTTTTCAGGATCCAGCGTATCAAGGCTTATGTTAAGACGTTTTATGCCGATGTCATGCAGGTGATCCAGGTGCTTTTCCAGCAGGATGCCGTTGGTCGTCAGTGATATGTCTTTTATTCCGGGAATGCCGGCCAGTTCTTCCAGGAACGCGCCGCATCCTTTTCGTACAAGGGGTTCGCCGCCTGTTACCCGGATTTTGTCAATGCCCCGTTCGGCGCCGATTTTTGCGATCCTGAGGATTTCCTCGTATCGAAGAATCGCGCTGTGGGGCAGTTTTTGAATACGGCCTTGAGGGGTGCAGTAAACGCATCTCAAGTTGCACCGGTCGGTAATGGAAATCCGCAGGTAGTTGATGCGTCGTTTGTATGTGTCCTCGAGATGCCCGTTCGAAGGGCAGTCGATATTTTGCTTGATCACTGCTTTTATCCTGTAAGCGCTTATCGCTTCATCTTTTGAGCCCTGTCAATAATCTCTGTCAGGGATTTTACGTCCCTGTCAGATCGTCTGGTATGTTGAATTTTCGCCTGTATTCGGGTATTTCAATCATCGGTGGGCGTTCATGCCCTTCGATGTGAAAGGTGTCCTTTTGATAATGGCCCGGAACTTTTTGATATTGGATCAATTCATTATATATGGATTGCTTGATTTCCACCAGGTCATAGTTCTCGATTCGCCTGAGAAACGTTTTCATAATGACAAAAGCCATTTTTCCGAGCGCCTTGGTATCCTGGTTGCGGTGAACACGGCTGTCGAGATCCACCTGGGCGATGACGTTCAGGCCATATTTTTCATATATATCGAGGATCATGCTGGTTTCCACCCCGTACCCGATGGGGAAAGGAACCGTTTCGAGAAGCTCCCGGCATCCGGCATATTCTCCGGAAAGCGGCTGGAGGATCTGTGTGAGTTCCGGAAAAAACAGTGAAAATATGGGGCGGATAACCAGCTCGGTGACACGCCCGCCCCCGGTTGGCCGGACTTTTGCGTCCTCCCCGGCAAGCGGGCGGTCGTAAAATGCCTTTACATACTTGACGTGATCATGCAGCAGCAGCGGGCCCAGAAGGGCATAGGCGAACCGGTGGTGAATATTGGTGATATCCGCATCCAGGTAGATAATAATGTCGCCTCTTGTGACGTAAAGGGCCTTCCACAGGTTTTCGCCCTTGCCTGTGAAAACCGGCAGGTCCGGCAGGATTTCGGTCGCCGCGTAGACATTCGCGCCGTATTCCGCCGCTACGTCGCAGGTATTGTCCGTTGAACCGGAATCCACTACCACGATTTCGTCAATGAGCGGATATCGTGTCATCAGCTCTGATTTCATGATAACGAGCTGTTTGGCAATGGTTTTTTCCTCGTTCAGGGTGGGAAGGCACAGAGAAATGGAGGCTTTCTGCTGATTCTTTTTTTCGACCAGCCGATCGATATCCTTGAACGCCGAATGGTGGAAGGTGTTTTCCCGCAGCCAGTTCTTATTCGTCATCGCAAAAACCCCTGTCGATCGCCATAAGCAGTCCGATGATTTGGGCTATACCGGTAAACATGGGATTGATGCGCATGGTGGCATTTTCCAGGTGTGCATTTTTCCCAATGGTCATGCCCAGTGCAAGGGCGGGAATGTTTCTGGACAAATAGACCGACAATTCAGATTCGCTCGATTCGCTTACCGGTCTCAGTCCAAGGCCCTTTATCACGGACACCCCGCATTTGACCAGCGGATGGCCGTATTTCAGCGCGGCCGCGTTTTGGACGGTGATGGTTTCGATCTTCAAGGCCACGGAATGCTCATGTCCGATGCCTTCTACAATATCTTCTATTTTTTCATATACTTTATTGACCATATCGTCGGAGTCGCTCTGGATCTCGAAGCCGAGCCGGGCTTCGACCGCGATTACGCCATGCTTGTAGCCGCCCTGTATATTGCCGATGATAATACGGCAACGGGGGCGTTGGGGCAGGTTTATGCAAAGCAGCTCATTGATCACGTCATTGAGGACCAGAATGGCGTTGGGTTTGAATTTGTGAGTGAAATAATGGTCCGAGGCGGGGATGCTGCAGGAGATTTCCCCCCTGATAATGCCTTCTGAATAATAATTGAAATGCCCTAAATGCTGCCCTTCTAAGATGATGCCGTTTCGAATCGGCTGGCCCCAGGTATTCAGCAGGTGGCGTATGCCTCTCAGGTTGCCCCTGCCGAGGGATTGGGTGACGCCCGAAACCACAATATCGGATGAAAAAGACAGGTCGAGGTGTCGCAGAATCACCGGCAGGGCGGCCAGTATGCCAATGCTTATCGTGTTA
>PUOB01000057.1 GCA_003551985.1 Desulfobacteraceae bacterium
CTTTGTAAAAAGGCCAAGATCAAGGCTTGCGCGATTTTCGAAGAATTGAGCGTACTTAGCGTACGTGAATGTCGCCGGAAATCGCGCGTAACGCAGATATTGGACTTTTTACGAAGTCGTCAATCCGTGGTCTGCACCATCAGCTCTTTTCTGTACTTATCCAAAAGCGTCGCCTTCGATATCATACCGATAAAACGCTTGTTCGAGACAACGGGCATGCTGAAGCTGCCGGTTGAATCCATCCGGTCGAGCACTTCGGAAAGCTCATCGTCGATATCGACGGTTTCCATGTCCGTCGCCATGATCTGCTCCAGAAAAACGGTTTCATGCAGCATGCTGTCAAACAGGTAGGGCCGGATGTCATCAAAATGAATCATCCCTGTAAATTCGCCGGTGGCCTCATCCACCACCGGGAAATAATTACGCCGCGACTGCTGCACCACCTTCAAAAATGCGCCCAGGCTCATGTTTTTCGGCACGCTGATGCAGTCCGTCTCCACCAGTTCGCTGATATTCAAATCCGCCAGCACTTTCGCATCGGTTCTCGGGCGCAGGTAATGCCCCTTTTCAATCAGGTCGCGGAAATAAAATGATGCCGGTTCAAAAACATGGCTGACGGTCGTGGAAATCACCGAAACAATGATCAGCGGCAAAATGGTTTCATACCCCCCGGTAATCTCCACGATCAGGAAAATCGCGGTCAACGGCGCCTGAAGCATGCCGCTGATCATGCCGGCCATGCCCAGAAGGGCAAAACACCCTTCGCTGACCTGGAATATACCCGGCAGCAGGGCGTCCAGTCCCCTGTAAAACATCAGGCCGGCAAAACTCCCCACCACCAGGCACGGGGCAAAAATACCGCCGGACCCCCCCCAGCCAAGCGTCAGGGACGTGGCCAGAATTTTTGCCAGCACCAGGACCAGAACCAGCGAGAACCCGCCGGTAAATGTTCCTTCGACCATCTGCCGGATGGCGTAATAGCCCTCCCCCAGCACCTGCGGCAGAACCAGGCCGATAACGCCTACCATGCAGCCGCCCATGGCGGCCCGCACCCACAGCGGCAAGGGTATTTTGCCGGCAACCCGATGGGAGGTTCGCAGCATGCGGGTAAGCAGGATACAGGCCCCTGCGGTGATGATCGCCAACCCGACGGCGGCGATGGTTGTCGTCACGTCCACATCGAAATGCAGGTGCGTAAACGGAATCTGGTCCCCCTGGAGCAGGCGGCTGATCTGCGCCCCGGAAACCGCGGCAACCGCCACCGGAACGATGTGAAGCGCCGTCCATTCCCCCACGATCACTTCAATCGTGAACACCAGCCCGGCAATGGGCGCATTGAAAATGCCCGCGACGGCCCCGGCCGATCCGCACCCCACAAGGGCGATCCGCTGCCGCTCGTTTAAGGAAAAAAGCCTTGCAATGTTGGACCCGATGGCCGACCCGCTCATGACGATCGGCGCCTCGGGGCCGGCGGAGCCGCCGCTGCCGATGGTAAGACTGCTGGAAACAAGGCGCGAAAACGTGGATCGCATTCGCAAAAGCCCCCCGTGCCGGGACACGCTGTAAACCACTTCCGGAACGCCATGCCCCGCGCCCTCCCGGATAACTTTCTCAAGGAACAGGGAGGACAGCGCGGCGCCGATGCCGGGGAGCAGAAATGACCACCAGTTCAATCGGTAAGCGGCGAATGACGCCTCCATGGCATGAAGGCTGAAATTGAGCGCAACAGCGGCAATGCCGCTGCATATACCGACCCCTGCGCCAAAAAGGATCAGCAGCAGCCGATCATCGCCGCCGGGCCATTGCGGGGTTAAACCGTCTATCCATTGTTTAATGACAGTATAAATGATGACAGTCTCGTAAAAAGTCACTTTTGGACGGCAGCGTAATCACGCCATGGCATGACAAGATCAAGGCAATTACACTCAGCCATCCTGATCCAGGTAATCCTCAAACCGGGCGATTTCGCTCAAAAAAACATCCCTGTCAGGCGGGCTTTTCAGAAGGTTTAAGAAGTTACCATCCCTCAGGCAGAAAGATAGCCGGGAAAGCAGGTGAAGGTGAATTTTGGCCGAAGGCGCCACAATCACGAAAACCAAAAAAACCGGCTTTTTATCCACCGCGTGAAAATCAACGGGCCTTTCAAGAAAGCAGGCCGCTATCTGCGCCTGGATATCCCTGTTCACCAGCGGCGTGCGGGGGTGCGGGACCGCCACCCCGTTGCCGATGCCGGTTGAGGTCATCCGCTCCCGGTCGATCAGTTTCTCGTAGAGAAGGTCCCTGAGCTCCCCGCTTTCAATGCCGCCCAACCGGTCCACGACCGCCCGAAGCACTTCGCTGACCGTTGCGCCCGGAACCCGGTAATGCACGCCGCCGAGCGTCATTGCCGCAAGCAGGCCGGCGGGTTTTTCATCTACGTTTACCGCCCCTTTGTCGCCGGGCATGACAAATCGGACATGATGCGCCGCAGCCCACTTTCGTATGACTTCGGGATTAAAAAAGCAGGCATCCCCCCTTAAACGGACCGGAAGCCGTCCCTGGCGAATCCATCGCTCGACAATGCCGACCTCCATATTCATGCATTTTGCAAATTCGGACAACGACAATTGCATGGTATACCCCGCTGAACGGTTTTCCACCCGGACCCCCGTTATGCCGCGGCGCGATTATTTTGCCGCTGACAAAGGGTTTTTACGAAACCGCAAAGCCTAATCAATTAATCACCAAAAATCAATAAAATAAACCGGGTAAAGAAATACGCCGACTGTCATCGATTATTCTTCCGGGGTCTCGGTATAGCCTTCGATCCACCAGTCATCCCAGCTGCGGTTGTTGATTGCTTCGGCAAGCGTTTTCCCCAGGTCTGTCTTGAGCCGGTTCAACAGGAAGGGCATCC
>PUOB01000225.1 GCA_003551985.1 Desulfobacteraceae bacterium
GGGACGACATAACAACTCATTCCCGGAAGCTGCTGTTTCACGGTCCGTGTTGATGCTGAGGTTATGGATTCGCAGTTATTGATAAGCAGTATATTCATCGAGAAGCCTGCGAATCATTTTTTGATATTGCGTATTATATTATTTTGCTTTTTTCTCTTAAAAAAATCAACACTCGTTTTTCTTAACGTAATTGTAACCTTGACTGTTTCACGTTTTAAAGCAAGACCTTAACTTTCCCCATTGGTTCGTCCGTGTATTTTATTTTCTCTTTCATAGATTTTCTTTCCCTTCCGCCAATATCCGGCGACGATTACCCTGTTTTTGATGTTTTCAGGCAGGGTTTTGGGAAGGCCTTGGAAACGTTGCCAAGTTTTTCAGCTAATTGTAGCAATGTCAGTCTTTTTTGTGCTAACTTCTGCTCTGCGATCATGGTGTCCTCCTTGGGCTAAATGTTTTAGCTTAAACACTTATACCCGAGAGGACGACCGCGCGTGCCTTTAACTGTACGGAAGATCTTAACTTTTCAAACTGACTTTTCATACTCCTTTATACGCCAATGATCAGTAAATCAAGTTTGTTGCATCTGCGAATTCCCTTTTCAGTCTTTCTGATGCCCGTATTTTTATTTGCATTAGGCATAAGTATCAACCCATCAGGTAGCCAGATTGTTTTGACCTTCCTTGTGTTGCATCTTTTCATTTACCCGGCCAGTAATGCGTACAATAGTTTTTTTGATAAAGATGAAAAAAGTATCGGCGGCCTGAAACATCCCCCTGCGGTGGAGAAAGATCTATATACCACATCTCTGGTCTTTGATGGCGTGGGCATACTATTGGCTCTCTTAATCAGCTGGCGGTTTGCAGTAATGGTGTTTATTTGCGGGCTCATAAGCAAGGCTTATAGCCATCCCTCCATCAGAATTAAGAAGTATCCCTGGCTGAGCTGGCTGGTCGCCGGGATTTTCCAGGGGTTTTTTACCTTCTGGATGTGCTACATAGCGCTCAATGACAGCGGATTTGACGTTATTTTGCAAGCGGATATATTTATTCCGGCAGTATTGAGCACCCTGATTTTGATGGGATTTTATCCCCTGACGCAGATTTATCAACACGAAGAGGACAACAAGAGAGGTGATCTTACCTTAAGCTATCTTCTTGGAATAAGAGGAACTTTTATCTTCTCTGCCGCCGTTTTCCTGGTCGCGATACTTGGCTTCCTGGTGTATTTCAAGTGGCTTTTCGGCTGGCAACTTTTTTATCTCTTCCTGCTTTTTATAGCGCCTGTTTTGGCCTATTTTAACTGGTGGTTTCTGAAGGTTATAAAAAATCCGGCAAAGGCGGATTACAGTCATACAATGCGTCTGAGCTTGATTTCATCGCTGTGCCTGAGCACCTTTTTTATTTTGCTTTATTTTGCAAAATAGCACTATTGTCCAGAATAAAATTTCAATTGAGTTGGTCGGGAAACAGCTGCAAAGCGAAGTGGCGCTACTGTTTCCAGGTCCGAATTCATGCTGTGGTTGTGTGTGTGGTACTGGTACTATTGATTTAGCTTTGAGCTGGCAATACGATTAAGGCTGATACCGGATTCGGCAGCCTGAATAGCTAACTTTCGATGGACATGAGGCGGGATCCGCACCATAAACTTTCCACTATACCGCTTGCATGCTATCGGTTCAGGGATTTTTTCGTTATTTTCACCCATATCAGTCACAACCTCTGCCACCGTCTTCCGGATCCCCTTTAAAGCTTTCTCAGGCGTATCCGCCAACCAGCTCAAACTCGGAAATTCAGCACATAGTCCAATATATTCATTATCCTCTTCAGACCATGTAACCCTGTATGTATATTTATCATTTTGTGCCATGATTAACCTCCAATTTTTCAATAGCCAAAAGAACCTGTTTAACCTGTTAATATGATATCAATAATGATACCAAAATTAATAGGTGGAAGCATTTTTATGACACAACGATGGAAGTAACCGGAAGACACCGCTCCGCGTAAAGCATCCGGGTCAGGCCATCTTCTGCGATTCAAAACGCTTCCGCATACGTCACGCCGAAGATCGTGTCCGCCAGCCACTTTTTGAAGTCGGGGTTGTCGCTGAACTGCTTGAACAATTCCGTGTGGTCGGAGAGCATTTCAATGACCACTTTTTCCAGGGCCCGGTCGTGCTCCAGGCGGGCCGCGGACTTGCTGCTGTTCTTTATGGCATTCTGATAGGCCTGGTCCGCCGCCACCTTGGCGGGGATGGCCTCTGGAATCACCTTGCGGATGCGATCCTCGTCCTCCCAGTCGATGTTTCCGAAGCGGTCGTTGAATGCCTTTATGATGTTGCTCAGCGCGTCCAGTTCAGGCTCGGGCTTCCGGCCGCCGCCGCTTGTGGGTACGGGTGCGATTTCAGCATCCTCGTCCGGCAGCGCGAGTTTCATTGTTTCCTGTTTTTCCGCCCGGTAGCTTTCCATGTCGATGGATTCGAGAATGCCTTTTGACAAGTCTTCTTCCACGGGAGCGGGCAGCTTCGGAATTAAAAAATCAAGAAAAATGGACAGCTTCTCCCATTCGGCATTCGTGTATGGCAAAACAGACGCCAGAAACTGATACATCCGGCCAAATGCCTTGGCTTTCCCCTTAAAATCCACCTGTTCATCTTCAGCCAATTCCTCGTTATACACCCCGACACAGGCATCAAGGATCGGGTCCAGCTTGTCTCGGTCCTCGCCGCCGAGAAAAAGCCCGACCAGTTGATCCACCTGCTCGTCGCCGTATACCTGGTAGCCGTCCAGCGTCGCCTTGAGGTCGTGCAGCTTGTTCGGATCCGTCTCCTCGCTGAGCACCGTCGTGCGGTAATAATCGGAAAATGCCCGGGTGATCGCGTCCGCGTCGTTCATGAA
>PUOB01000230.1 GCA_003551985.1 Desulfobacteraceae bacterium
CCGAAGCAGCCGCAGTGGGGTACCGGGTCCGTCAGGGCAATGAATATCGTCGCGGGCGTTAAAACAGCCATCAGTGCAAGGCCCGTTGGTGCGAAAACCTGCATTTTAAGCCCGGTTAAAAAGGCTGCCCCGACGACGAATTCAAGGGTGCTCAGCCCGACGGCAAGTGGAAGGGCGGCGGGAAACAGCCATTCCACGCCGAAGGCCGTGAAAAAGTCCTGGAACTTGTAGGTTGAGCCCAGCGGATCGACGGCTTTTACAAACCCGGAGAAGATAAAGACGGCGGCAAAAAAAAAGCGGGCTGTTTGGCGGACGATATTTATCGGCATGGCGGATGCGGGAGGGTTTATTCGGCTTTTCCGGTTACGCGTCCCGTGATATGGATTCGCTGCCTGGGGGCGCTTGTGTCGTTTGATGCGACGGAAACGGCCCGCCGGATCATATGCGGCCTGCTGGCCACCCTGAATCTGACCTCGATTTTCGCATTGTCACCGGGCAAAACCGGTTCGCGCGGCCATCCGGTCACGACGGTTCCGCAGCATGACCGGACATTGTCCAAAACCAGGGGGGCTTCTCCGGTATTGGTAAATCCGATTTCAATGGTTTTGATGTCAATATCTTCGAAATAGATTGTGCCGCAGTCATATTCGTCTTTGTCAAATGTCAGTCGAGGACCTGTTTGCTCTTCAGCATAGACTGCAGCCGCTGAAAAAATAAAAAAAAGAACCGGCAGGGGGAGAATCGCTTTTTTCATGGTTTTCCCTTTTTCCCTTCGTATTGCCATGCGGGCGGGATTGTCTGTATTTGGTTTTATATAATTATGTTGGCGATACGTAAAGTGTTTTGCGAATGCAGCGGTTTGATTTCTTTTTTGGTTGAAAATTTTTGATCCATTCATATATTCCAAAGTAACGATTTATTGGTTTGGCAATACTGCAAAAGCCGGCATGGCGATAGGGTGCCGTCGAACAAGGCGGCATCTTATCAGAAAAAAAAGGATATGAAATGACCCAGCGAACCAAGTTTTTACTCATACTGGCAGCTTTCCTGTTCGCCTATTTTATTCCGTTTGCCCATGAACGGGTCCAGGGGGCTGTACTGGAGGCGTTTTTCCTGCTTCAGTATTACGCCCGCGAGCACGTTCTGCTCTGTCTGATCCCGGCGTTTTTCATTGCGGGCGCCATTGCGGTGTTTGTCTCCCAGGCCGCGATCGTAAAATATTTCGGGGCAGAGGCCAAAAAGATCGTATCCTATGGTGTTGCCTCGGTTTCCGGGACGATCCTGGCTGTTTGCTCGTGCACGGTGCTGCCCCTTTTTGCCAGCATTTACCAGCGTGGGGCGGGCATCGGCCCGGCGATCGCCTTTTTGTATTCCGGCCCGGCCATCAACGTGCTGGCCATTATCCTGACCGCCCGGGTGCTGGGTTTTGAAATGGGCCTGGCCCGTGCCGTGGGCGCCATTATTTTTGCCATTGTAATCGGCCTGACCATGGCCGCGATTTACCGGAAGGAGGACAAGGAGCGCCTGGCCGCACCGGCCATGCAGATGCCGGAAGAAGAAATGCCCCGGCGGCTCTGGCAGGATTTGTCCTTTTTTGCGCTGCTGGTGCTTTTCCTGGTATTTGCCAACTGGGGAGAGCCGCGATCCGATTCCGGGTTCTGGGTGATGATGTATGACATCCGGTGGTATGTTGCCGGTGCCTCCCTGGTTCTTCTGGTGCCGGTCATCCTGAGATGGTTCAAAAAGGATGAGTTAAAGCAGTGGGTGGATGAAACTTACGGATATGCCCTGATGATCATGCCGCTTCTGTTTATCGGCGTGCTGTTTGCCGGATTTTTCCTTGGCCGGCCCGGCCATGAGGCCATGATTCCATCCATCTACGTGGAAGCCGTGGTAGGGACCCAGCCGACCGAGTTTTTCCGGCTGACCGGCATGACCGAAGGGGCGCTCCACGATTTCATCGCCGTGATCTGGCCGGTGTGGACGAGCTTTTTCGCATCGATTTCCGCTGCGCTGATGTATTTTGCCACCCTGACCGAGGTGCCGATCCTGCAAGGGCTCATGGGCTCGGGCATGGGCAAGGGGGCCGCCCTTTCCATGCTGCTGGCCGGCCCGGCCGTATCGCTGCCGAACATGCTGGTGATCCGGGGAATCCTGGGCACACGAAAAACCCTGACATACCTGGTGGTCGTGGTTATTTTTTCAACCATATGCGGCGTCGTTTACGGGCAGTTGTTTCCGTAAGCGGTCGTTTAACGATAAACATGAATAAAGGAGGATAGTATGGAAATCAAAATACTGGGACCGGGATGCGCCAAGTGCGACAAAACGATCGAGGTCGTCAATGAAGCCGTCGCCGAAACCGGCGCGGACGCGAAAGTTACCAAGGTAACCGATACGATGGAAATCGCCAGCTACGGCATCTTCGGAACACCCGCCGTGGTGATCGACGGGGAAGTCAAGTCCGTGGGCAAGGTGCCTTCCAAAGACGATGTTGCCGGCTGGCTTAAATAATGGCCGAACGAAAACCGTCACTATCGTCGTCATTGACCTTAAGACCAATCCTTGTTTTCGCCGGTCACAAAACAGCAATGTTTTCTATTGAATATGCCGGTTCACAATGCATAGGATGTGCTGACGAAGGAAGCGCATCGTTTGTCCGCGGGGCATAAGAAACTCCCCGGTAAATCAACGTTTATGATGCGCTTCCTACGTCAGCACATCCTATGCGTTGTCAAGTTAGGTGGTTAACCGGGCCGCATCCATATGCCCCGGTCGGTCGCTGTTGCTTCGGGCGGCATCAGAAGAAAATGCCAAGCACATAGCGGCCGCCGGAGAAAACGAGGATAAAGGCCAGTATCCACTTGATGGCCAGGGCGGGGACGAATTTCTGGA
>PUOB01000100.1 GCA_003551985.1 Desulfobacteraceae bacterium
ACCATCGCGCCGCCCATCTGATCTTTGCACCCCGCTTGCCGTAAATATGACGACTTTGTAATCACGCCCCTGGCGTGATTACAAAGTCATCTGGTCGCGATTTTTTACGAGACTATCATCGTTGGCAGCGGTTTTTTCAAAATCGGGCCCGGAATTACCTGCCTGCGCATACGCTTTTGACGTTTGTGAATTCCCGGGACCCGTATATGTGGAGTTCGCGGCCGTAGCCCGATTGCTTGATTCCGCCGAAGGGGAGGCGGGGATCGGATTTGACGAAATCGTTGACAAAGCAGCTGCCGGCGTAAAGTTTGTCACGGGCAATACGTTCGCCTTTTTCCACGTCGCGGGTAAATATGGCTGCACCCAGGCCGTATGCGGTATCGTTTGCGATTTCGATTGCGGCATCTTCACTTTCCGCCTTGATGACGGCAGCCACGGGGCCGAATGTTTCTTCGCGGAAGACCGGCATATCCCGGGTAACTTCGGTAAGTACCGTTGGCGGGTAATAAAAGCCCTCACCTTGGGGCATTGTTCCGCCAAGCCGTATTGCCGCCCCTTTTTTTGCGCTTTGGATGACCTGATCATGCAGTTTGCGGCGCAGGTCGTCGCGTGCCTGGGGCCCCAGGTCCGGGTCGTCAAGCGGGTCTCCCATGGTTTTCGATTTCATGGCCTGGACAAACCGGCGGACAAATTCGTCGTGGATTTCTTCCGCAACGATGAACCGCTTTGCCGAAATGCAGGTCTGGCCGCTGCTCAACAGCCTTGATTGGACGGCTTTGTCCACGGCGTCGTCCATGTTTGCGTCTGCCAGTACGATAAAGGGGTCGCTCCCGCCTAGCTCCATGACGGTTTTTTTAAGTGCCGCGCCTGCCTGGGACGCCACCTCCCGGCCGGCCTCGACGCTGCCGGTCAGGGTTATTGCTTTGATGGCCGGATGATTAATGACCTGCCGGGCTTTATGCCGGGTGATAGGCAGGGAGCGGAAAAGGTTTTCAGGGAAACCGGCCGCCTTGAAAATCGCCTCGATGGCCAGGGCGCAACCGGTGACGTTTTCGGCGTGCTTCAAAACGATCCCGTTGCCGGCCATGAGGGTCCCCGCAGCAAACCGGAACACCTGCCAGAAGGGGAAATTCCAGGGCATGACGGCAAATATCACGCCAAGGGGCGCGTAATGGATATAGCTTTTTTCGGCCCCTGTTTCGACGATCTCGTCCTTTAGGAAGACAGGGGCATTGTCGGCATAATAGTCGCAGACCCAAGCGCATTTTTCCGACTCGGCCTGCCCCTGGGAAAGGGGTTTGCCCATTTCCCAGGCCATGAGCCGGGCATGGTCGTCTGCCTTTTCCTTTAGAATTTCCGCGGCCCGGCGCAGTTTGTCGGCGCGTTCGGGAAAATCTTGTTCCATCCATTGTTTTTGGACGGCATCGGTCTTGTCCAGCAGCCGTGCGAGTGCGGCATCATCGAGTTCCTCGTAGGAGCGGATGATTTTTCCGGTTGCCGGGTTAACCGACTGTAATGGCATTGCGGATGACGCATTCATGGCTGATTACGCTCATCATCTTATAATGTCGTTTCATTTGATCCTGCCCCTGCCGCGCCATCACACGCATAAAATGGGAAACGCCTTTGTGGGCGGGGGCTATCCGGAAACGTGGTGAATTCGATGAGTTCGGGGAAAACGAATCCGTACCCGTTCAGTCTTCCCGTTTTTCGATATCTTCCTCGAGGGCGTCGAAAATCATGCTGTGGTATTCAATTTCGAAGAACTCCCGGAATGTTTCCAAGGTAAGTTCCTTGGGCCACAATGCGTCGTCAGCAATCCACCCCTCGAGTTCGCCGGGGAAAAGCGCTTCATAATTGTTTTCGATGATAGAGACGGCTTCCTCTCTATCCCGGCATTCCGGAAGCAGGATGACAGTGCATTCCTCCCGCACCTCCGCAAGAGAAATCGGATTGGCGGGGTCATGGGTGTTGATCCAGTCAACAAGCGCCTGCCTGCCCTTGATGATTACGGCTTCTCTATTGATTAAAAACAATTTTTCCTCCTTGAAAGGTGCTTATGGCCTGGGTGCAAGGTACAGCAGAATGCCTGTAAAGTGCAGGGCGCTGCCGCCTAACACGAAAAGATGCCATATGGCATGGTTGAACGGCAGTCGTCTCCACACGTAAAAGACGATGCCGCCGGTATAGAACAGTCCCCCAAGGACGATCCAAAGCAAGAGGCCATGGGGGAGCAGGTTCAGCATCGGCTTGACGGCGACAATGGCCAGCCAGCCCATGGCAATGTAAACAGCGAGGCTGACCCATTCCCAGCGCCCCGTGAAAAAGAGCTTAAAGATGAGTCCCGCTGCTGCCATGGTCCAGATCATGCCGAACAGGGTCCATCCCAGGGGACCGCGCATGGCGATCAACAGGATCGGGGTGTAGGTGCCGGCGATAAGTAGATATATGGCCGAATGATCCAGCGTCCGAAATATTTTTTTGATCTTTTCGTTGGTTGCGGCATGGTAAAGCGAGGATGCCGTGTAAAGCGCAATCAGTGACGCACCGTAAATGGTGAAACCCGTTATGCGCCAAGGGTCGCCATGCTCAAGGGTAAGCAGCAGCAGCGTGATCAGTGCGGCAATGCTCAAAAATGCGCCGATGCCGTGGGTAATGGTATTGGCAATTTCCTCGGCGGTGGTGCATCGTCGTAAATGGGTTGGTGTGGCAGTGTGTGTTTGCATTGTATCGGCCGGGGGCTATGCCTTTGTTATCAGGCGGTTTCTGAAAGATTGATAGTCTCGTAAAAAGTCGGCTTTTGTCTCCCGATTCACGACGGGTTCTTTGTAGGGGCGAATAATCATTCGCCCTTATGGCGGGCGAATGATTATTCGCCCCTACGGTTCTGAAAA
>PUOB01000323.1 GCA_003551985.1 Desulfobacteraceae bacterium
AAAAAGTCCAATATCTGCGTTACGCGCGATTTCCGAAGAATATCACGTACACCTAAGTACGCTCAATTCTTCAAAAATCGCGCAAGCCTTGATCTTGGCCTTTTTACAAAGTCGCTTGATTGTGACTTTTTACGAGACTATCATAATATAAGCGTTTGAAAAAACCGATTACGATTACGACAACGACAACGACAACGAGCATCTTGTGATGGCGTGGCAGAAGCAGGGTCAAATGAAATTGAACCGATGCAGTGGCTTAACGAAATAGAGGAAGGCGGAAGATAAGCAAAACATTGGATGCAAGGGGGCTGTCATGACGGAGCGCCGGAGCCGTCCGGATCAGCCGTATGACCGGGCAAACAAAAAGGCCGGATCCCGGCAAAAGCGCCTAATGCTGCGCCGCCGACCGGATTTCGGGATATCCGGCAACCGCTTGGAGGTATTGGCCGACAACCTGTCGGGTCTTGATCAATCCGTCTGCTTCCCTGATTTCCAATGCCCACCAGCGGCAGCCCGCCTCCATCAGAACATCCAGGCGAGATTGGATATCGTAAACATCCCGGGGGGGAATATGACCCATCCCTTCGATTTCGTCATGGTATACATGCGCGTTGAAGACGCGGTCCATGTGGGGCAGAACAAAATCCTCGCAGGCATACTGCTGCGTCTGCACGGCCTCGCATGCGCGGGCGTGACCGATATCAAACGTTACCCCCGCCCCGGTCAGGCGGACAAGCTTTTCAAACAGGTTCGGCTTTGCCGTCCATCCCCAGGCCAGGTTTTCAAGGCACAGCAAAACATTGTGTTTTTCACCGTAGCGCACAAGCGCATTCAAGCGTTCGATGGTGGTTTCCCACGAAAGCATACGGGTCGTGTTCCGGCCAAGGCCCACATGAATGGTCAGGTACCCGCCCCCCGCTTTTGAAATCAACCGTATGACGCGCTGAAAAACACCCACGGCGTGCCTCTGCTCCAATGGATCCCCATGCCCGATATCCAGCTGCGGAAACGGGCAGTGATAACGGATCTCCAAAGGCGCCAGCATTTTCAAGTCCCTTACCCAGCAGGTCGCTTCACGGGGGGTCTCCGGAAGGTTTTGCATGTCAAAGGACCAGTCAATGCCGTCAAACCCGTGCTCAAGGGCAAAGGACCGGAGTGACCCGGGATCCTCGATAAAATTACACATGGCCACCTTGACCAAACCTTGCCGGGCCTTCTCCACGGGTCTGCTTTGCAATGGATTATTCCCTTTTCATTTTGATGGCGTCGTAAAAAATCGGGTTTCGCCTCCCGACTCTCCACGGGTTGTTTGCAGGGGCGAATGATCATTCGCCCTTGCGGCGGGCGAATAATCATTCGCCCCTACCTTTAAAGGTTATACAAGCCTTGATCTTGAGCTTTCTTGTCACGCCAAAGGCGTGATTACAAAGCCGTCTGGCTGCGCCTTTTTACGAGACTATCAATTTTTACGCGATGAAACCGGCAGCGTCTCAAAGAGCGCCTCTATCCGGGTTTTCAACTGGCCGACATCCGCATCCGAATAATCCGATTCCACCTTCAAAAAGGCAATGCCGTGATTCTCCGTCACGTGATGGGCCACCCGGTATGATTCCACGTTGTACCCATGGCATGCCTGGAGGATGAAGTCGATCACCACGTCCGGCTTGTAGGTTTCAATCATTTTTGACAATGCGTCCATGCGGCCGTTATTGGGTGTCATGCAGGCGCATGGAATATTAAGGTACCGTTCGGCCAGTGAGCCGAGCGGATCCCCCGTGTTTTCAGCAAAATCGCCGTTGAAGATTTTTATGCCGGTACATGAATCCGGTGCGACCACCACACCGCCGGCCTCTTCGACGACCTTGAATATTTTTGTGGCATCGCCGCCGATGGGACTGCCGGTAACCAGAACGCGGGGGGATTGAATCGTGCCGAAATACTGCCCGGCCTGTTTTCGGTTTTCCAGTTTCTCGAGTTTTTCCTCGAGCAGGGGGATAACGTCGGGCCCTGTCGACGGCATTGCCAAAAAGGAGATGTCGTAGATTTCCTTCCAGCTGATCACCGGGGGGTGAAGGGCCGCATATCCGAAGATTTTCCTGGCAAGCCGGTTCTTTTTATTGGACCACTGAATCGTTTCTTCAAGTGCATCATCGTTTGCCGACCGGTCAAACGCATCCTCGAGAAACCCTTTCAGCCGGACGACCATCTGACGCCAATTGGCTTTCGCCCCCGGCTCATCGGGCATTTGAGGCAAATCCATGACATGCAGCGGCCTGATCTCGGAAATCAGTTCAAACATCTTTTTCTTGCCGTCGCATGTCGTTTCGGCAATGACCACATCCGACAACGAGAAAAACGGACAGGTACCCTCCTGGATGAAGCCATAGCTCGATTTGATCAGGGGGCAGAGATTGGCCGGCAACACCTCTTCGGCCGCCTCGATCGGCACCCTGGAGAATGCGCATAGCAAAGCCGGCACCACGCCAAGGGCCTGCATGAGTTCAAGGGGGGCATAGGCGCAATAGATACCGGCAACCGGGTGCCCCTCGTCTTTTTTTCCCTGTACGTACTGCAAGGCCCGCCTGGACGGCGGGTCGCCGTCCAGGCCATCATTCATCAAGGGTTCCATCGGCCTGTTGTTGCTCATAAACGCACTCCTTAAGTGGCATAATTGTTTGGTTGACCCGCATAAAGGGTCGGTTAAAGACAATATCCCTTATAAGGCCGAATCGCACACCCGGTCAAATTGTTAATATCGATAATTATTTATATCATTGATAGATATTCTCTATCGGGATCGAAATCGAAATATCAAAAACCCGATTTCGATCCCGAATAAAGCCGTCTTTTTTAATTGACACCGTTTCTTATATATATCATACTAATTTCTCAC